>JACIWF010000045.1 GCA_014361095.1 Hadesarchaea archaeon
GGCGGCCGTGTGTGCTGGTAAATCTTTCAATTACCAGAAGATCTTCAGATATTCCCAACAGCGACGCCAGCTGCGACTTGACCTCAGATCGCTTTGGTGTCGGCGCCCCCGAGTGATCTATTCTGAATTCTACCTCGACACGCTTAAGCAATGGATTCTCTGTCCTTTTGATCACTTCAACTTTCATTTCTATCCCCTTTCCCAATAGAACTATACCAAAATAAACTCAACGCTTTAAATTATTTGGGTCGGGCTAAATCAGACTTCAACTGCCTCAAATTGGCGCAGGATTTCCCGAAACTCCTGGCGCTTTTTTTCATTAACCTCGACCAAGACCACCCCTTGCCCCGGCTGCCCATATACCACCGCTGCTCCATCTGGCGAGGTTAGCACCGCAGGGATTGCGGCAAGGTCCTCCTCGCCCTCCACGATGATTTTTGTGGGCGACTTTGCCGATTCAAACGCTTTCCAGATTTCCTGAGTTATCGTGGCGGCGGGATTCTTGACCCGAACCATGCTGGCCTCGAAAGATTCTATTGTTGATCTAATCTTTTCATCAGCTGGTGATCTCATGATGTTCAGGTCCACCACCGCGATGTCGGGTTTAAACCCGGCGCTAAGAAAGCCATAGGTTACCATGTCACCGACCGTGATCAACTTGGTCGGCCTAACTTTACGCAGATGGTCAAAAACTTGGGAAAGGTCAGTAAACAGCCTGCCCAACAGACACTGGAGCCTTGGACGCAGTCTTTCCGGCAGCTTCAACAGTTTATTTTCAATCATGTGGACCAGCATCGTTTGATTTATAACTTCAATTAAATACATCGTTTGAGCTGAATAAATGAATGTTTTTTCCCTACTGATAGAGCCCGTGAAGCAGGCAATTAAAGGCATAGGGATCAGCAGCCCTACCAAGCCACAGGAGCTAGCCATACCTGCCATACTGGGCGGAAGAAATGTCCTTTTGATCGCTCCCACCGGAACTGGAAAAACTGAAGCCGCCATTCTTCCGGTGCTCAGTCTTCATCTGTCACAAAAACAAGGTACCGGAATTGAAATACTCTACATTGCTCCGTTGCGTGCGCTAAACAGGGACATGCTCAGCAGACTCACGAAAATCTGCCAGGACTTAGGGGTCACCATCGCGGTCAGACACGGCGATACAAAGGTGGGTGAAAGACAGCAGCAGACCAGAGAACCTCCGAAGATGTTGATCACGACACCGGAAACACTCCAAGCTATACTGCCCGGAAAAATCATTGGAAAACACTTGAAGGACGTGCGATGGGTGATTATAGATGAAATACATGAGCTGGCCACGGACAAACGCGGTGTTCAACTGGCCGTCGGTCTGGAGCGTCTCTCGGAAATCGCCGGGGAGTTCCAGCGCATTGGGCTCTCGGCCACCGTGGGTTCAAAGGATGAGATAGCGAGATTTCTGGTCGGTTCCCATCGCCAAGTTGAAATTCTGGACGCCTCGATGGAGAAGAAGATTAATATCAGGATCGAGAGCCCGTTGCCGTCTAAAGACGATATCGAGCTGGCGGAGCGCCTCTACGTCGATCCCGCCATGGCGGCCAGGCTCAGAAGACTGCATGAACTCATCAACAAACATGGCCCGGTCCTCATCTTCGTCAACACTAGAGAAACCGCAGAGACGCTGGGGTCCCGACTGAAATTACTGGATCCCTCGCTAAGGGTGGGCATTCATCATGGCTCCTTGGCCAGGGAGATCAGAATAGAAGCCGAAGAGGGCTTCCGCAGCGGCCGTCTGAGCGGCCTCATCTGCACCTCTTCAATGGAGCTGGGGATCGATATTGGCACAGTAGCCATGGTGGTCCAATATATGTCGCCGCGGCAGGTGACTCGATTGGTCCAACGTGTTGGTCGTTCAGGACACCGCGTCGAAGCGATATCGGAAGGAATCATAATCGCGGCCAGTCCGGACGACGTTGCCGAAGCCATGGTCATCGGGAAGAAAACATTAAGGGGGGAACTGGAATCAGAGAAATTCCACCGTCTGTCCTTGGATGTCCTGGCCCATCAGCTGGTTGGAATTTCGTTGGACAGGGGCGGCCCGAGCATTGAAGATGCTGTCTCTTTGCTGAAGCGGGCCCAACCCTACCGAGACTTGGATGCTCTTACTGTTGAACGTGTGCTGAAACAGCTTAGCTCGGAAGGAATGGTGAGGTTAGAAAATGGCCGGTTCAAGGTCAGCAGACCCGGATTTTCCTACTATTTCACCAATTTGTCAACGATACCGGACACGAGACGCTACACGATAAAGGACATCGCCTCAAGGAAAACTGTCGGCACTTTGGATGAGGAATTTGTCGCCTACTACGGGGCCCAAGATCTAACTTTTATCATGAAGGGGGAAGTTTGGAAAATAATCGAAATTGATAATGAAAACAGGCAAGTTTTGGTTGAGCCGAGCAACGATCCATTGGGCGCCATCCCTGCCTGGGAAGGAGAGCTAATCCCGGTGCCATTTGAAGTGGCTCTGGAGGTGGGCTCCCTCCGGTCGAATATATCCCAATTGCTCAAAGAAGGTAAAACTTGTAAAGAAATAGCTTCAGCACTTGCCAAGGAATATCCTGTGGAAGAACAGGCGGCAGGGTGGTTGGCAGAGCAGATCAATGAACAAATTGCCACCGGTGCTGTTCCCACTCACGAAAACATCATAATTGAAGCCAGTGACAATTTTGTCGTCCTGCACGCTTGCTTCGGCAGTCTCGTCAACCAGACCATAGCGCTAGTGCTCGCGGCCCTGCTCACGGCGAGAATGGGGGCGAGCATCGCAGTTAAAGTCGACCCCTACCGAATCGCCTTCAAGCTGCCGGTTGAAGCTGAACCGGAACTTATCAAGACCATCATCATCGAACTCAAGCCGGAGCATTTGCTGCCACTCCTGAAGATAACCCTGAAGGACAGCTCCATGTTCAGGTGGCGCTTGGTTCAGGTGGCAAAGAGATTCGGGGCGATAAAGAGAGACGCCGACCTCACTCAGCTGAACTTACGTCGCTTGGTTGAACATTTTGAGGGCACACCAATTTATGAGGAGGCGATGAAGGAGGTGATGTTGGAAAAGCTCAACGTTGGGCAAACTATGGAAATTCTCCGGCTTATTGAATCAGGGGGCATCAGCGTCTCGATACTAAGTGGCGAGGGTCCGACTCCGTTGGCTTGGCCGGTGCTGAACGAAATATCTGGGGGTGAACTAATCCTGCCTAAAAAAGCGGAGCGGGAGATCATCCGTGCCCTCATGCGGCGTCTTGATCAGCAAACCGTCAGATTGCACTGCCTTAACTGTAACAAATGGTCTGTAACCACCAAAGTCGGTCGTGTCCCGGATCCTCCCGTCTGCAGGAACTGCGGAGCCAGGCTGATAACTTTGCTGCCCTGGGAAAGCCACGCGCTTTTGTCGGCGATAAAAAAGCAGGCTTTGGGAAAAAAGCTAAGCAAGGAGGAGGATCAGCTGTTGAGGAGAGCTTTCCAGGCCGCCAACTTGGTCCTGACCTACGGGAAACGCGCAGTTATTGCCCTCTCCGGCCGTGGCATTGGGCCGCAAACGGCAGCCAGAATTCTCAGCAAAAACCCGGCAGAGGAAAATTTTTACCGAGCTATCCTTCAAGCGGAAAGAATTTACTCACGCACCCGGCGTTTTTGGGACGCTTAATTCCAAACCAAAGCTGTGTCCTATCATGCTGGTTCAGGTTCACCCAAAACTGTTTGAAAAGCAGGTGTTGATCTCTGCCGATTTTGCCCGTTGATAAAAAATTCTAGTGCTGC
Organism: Hadesarchaea archaeon; assembly: GCA_014361095.1. Lineage (GTDB taxonomy): Archaea > Hadarchaeota > Hadarchaeia > Hadarchaeales > Hadarchaeaceae > Hadarchaeum. The sequence goes on from JACIWF010000045.1 coordinate 3,793, forward strand.
TTTAAGTCTGCCACAAAAAGCTTTTTTAATTGCTCCAGCCTCGGCTCTATCGTTACCGGTTTCTCGACCATTTTCATCGCAGTAGCCACGTCCTTGAGCCCTCCGCCCGTGATCTCAATCACGACAACATCAGAACGTGAGACTACCCCTTCATCCAACAACCTCATCAGTCCTGCTAGACCAGCCGCCCCAGATGGTTCAGCAAAGATGCCCTCTCTTCTGGCCAAAAGCTTTACCGCCGCCAGTATCTCAGCATCGCTAACGGCCTCGGCCGTTCCGTTGGATCGCTTGATCGCGGGAATTGCCGTGTCAGCATCCCAAGGATAGGGATCGACCAGTCCGCCCGCCACCGTCCTCGGGCTGGGCCAAGGTGGAATTTCGTAAGGCGACGTGCCCTCCTTGAAGGCCCTTACGATCGGTGCACAGCCCTCAGCCTGAATCGCGACTAACCTGGGCACTTCGTTTATCAGGCCCATTTGCTCGAACTCGAAGTAACCCTTGGCATTGCCCGAAAGCAGTGTGCCGGCGCCGGTTGGGATGATTACCCAGTCGGGCGTTTGCCAGCCCATCTGCTCGCAGACCTCATAGGAAATGGTCTTCGACCCTTCGGGCTGGTAAGGATTAAATGCACCGGCGCTCGGTATCGGATGCCAGCCAAACTTTTTCCAAGACTCCTGCATGAGCTTATATGTCGGGTCACCCACGCCACTCTCCTTGGGCTGGACAACTTGAGCACCATGCATCAAAAGCTGGGCCACCTTGCTTTTCGGAGCACCGAGTGGGACAAAGACATGACATTTAATTCCGGCCTTGGCAGCATAAGCGGATAGAGCTATAGCGGCATTGCCACTTGACGCGCAGACTACCGCGCGCGCTCCAAACTCTACCGCCTTTGACACACCCACACTCATCGGACGATCCTTGAAAGAAGCGCTCGGGTTTCTGGTCTCATCTTTTAGGAGGAGGTGCCTCATCCTCAGCTCCTTCGCCAGATTTCTCGCCGGGATCAGGGGTGTGCCGCCCTCCCCCAGCGACACGATGTTTTTTCGGCTCATCAACGGCAGCAGCTCATAATATTTCCAGACACCATTTTTCCTCTTGGCGAGCTCTCCCCTGTTGATAACATCCGAGATGGCCTGGTAATCGTAGATCACATCAAGCTTCCCACCGCAGCTCGTGCAGACATATAGATTCTTGGCCGGATGATGCACCCTGCCGCACCTGAGACACTTGAGCTCCGAAAAGGGCAAATTTTCACCTCCACCTCCTCACTTCTACGAAAATAATGGTTCCCCGTAGTTTTAAATCCCCCTACGCTCAAACTTGTATGGGAGACGGGATGACGGTCGATATCTGGATTGAAATCTTCCTGGTCGCGATTATTCTCATTCTTCTAGGATGGATACTTTACTCTGGCGGTGGTTCGCGTCAGCGCAAGTTACAGCAGGAAATCGAGGCCCAGCGTGAGGAGCTCAGAGTACTGAAAGAAGCCAACGAATCACTGCGCAACGCCCTTGGGCTAAGCGATGAGGGCAAACTCAGGCGCCACCAAGAGATCTTCCAGTTCATCAGGGATCTCGAAAGCCTTCGCGGAGCCATAGCTGGCTCGACCGTCTCCCAAAAGGTGCTTCGCAGCAAATATGGCGACGTTGAGGGCTATGAGCTTCTCACCCGGATAATGGAAGTTAGGCCAAACATAGATCCAGTCGTGAAAAGGAGAATAGCGGACGAAATCTTAGTCGGTGAAGCTGGGCGAACGATAATGAAAGCTCTGGATAAAGGAGCCACGATAGAACGGGCGGCTTCCGCTGCCGGTATGCCCTTAATTGTTGCCAAGGGGCAGATAAGAAGGCTCCAGATGCTGGGCTACCTGGATTCCAGACTCAAGCCGACGGAACTCGGGCGCAAAGCCATGGAATGAAAAAGTTGCTGAAGTTCTGCGGCAACACCTCTCCAACTTAGCCACTGCCCCGGGCAGCGCAACAGTTTAGAAAACAGTGGTCCCGCAGAGAAACATCAAAAGCTTTTGGTAAAGATCATCCGCAAAGCGTTAAAAGCAAAATAATAGTTTATAGTGGGATAAAAATGGTTAACCTCGGCAGGAACTTCAAGAACTTTCTGGTGATAGAACACCTCGACGAACGGGAAAGGCTAGCTCTCATGAAGGGAGAGCTGGATCTGAACTCAATCAACCCAGAGGTGTTAAAAAAGGCAAAGTTGGACGTTGAAAGACAGATTGGGATAATTACCGATCTCGGCATGACCCATATTGAAATTGAACTGGACTCAACTGATGCCTACCTGAGCTTTTACCCTGAGAGAAGAAAATGCATCAACGAACTCGCCAAATCAAACGGACTAACCCTGTCCGTGAACCTGCCCAACTCATTCGCAAATGGCGGCATCGGCTCGCTCAGGATAGAAGATCGTGAGGCCGCCACTGAGATCCAAAAAAGACACCTGCAACTCGCTGCAGACATTGGCGCCAAATATGTAAACCTGCGTCCGGGAAATGTCCCTGCAGAAAACAGGACGGGTGACAACCGGGAACTGGTGCACAACTCTCTCGTCAACAGTTTAGTGGAACTTGGAAAATTTGCTGACGAGCTTGGTCTAGCCCTCCACATGGAGAATAACCCTGTTTTCGATGGCATCTGCTGCGAAATCGATGAATGCCTCAGGCTGGTGAAAAGAGTGAGAGAGCAGGATGTCCCCATCTATTTCAACTTTGACATCGGAAACTGGCTGACCAACGCTGAAATTACCCGTCAGGCACCAACTGACCCCGAGAGCCAGCTTGCATCGATACCGCCTGACTACATTAAGGAACTCCATTTAAGCGATTATGTCCCTGGGGAGATGACCCTGCGGCCGCCGTTGCACCTGGATCTGGGAATGCTGAGACATTACAATCTCGAGCGCTACGCCAGATTGGCCAAAATAAAAAAAGCGGAGGCCGTCGTCGTGGAAACTGAGATCAGGAGCATTGAGCAGGCGATAAATTACAAGGATCTGCTCCGCAACGAGACCGACTACCTGTTCTGTATTTTCAGATAGGCGCTGAGAACCGGTTTAAATTTACTTCAACAGCTTGGCAATTTCCTCATCAGATAGCTCCCGGTAGCCTTTGCCATCGATGATCGCCACCACTGTCTTCTCGCCCGTGGCCGCATCCCTTTCTATCGCCGTCTTTATCGACTGCGCCGCCAGCCTGGCACATTCCTCCAGCGACATGTCATCCCGGTACATCTGCTCGAGAACCCCGTAGGCGATTGTCGATCCCGTTCCGGCGCTGGCAAACTTTTCCTCCTCGATCTTCCCGCCCACAGGATCAAGGAAATACAAACGGGGCCCGTCCGGATCTATGCCGGAGATCACGCCCGCAACGATGTAGGGAAAAATCCTCCTTCCAAACAGCAGGTTCGAGGCCACCTGCACCAGAGCTTTTGTCGTGATGGGGCGGCCTTGGTTAAGTCGATAAAGGTTGGCCTCGGCCCGGAGCAGACTCACGAAGCTCTGAATATCTCCGGAGCTTCCGGAAATCGCGGCACCGATGAAGTCGTCCAGCTTGAACAGCTTGGGGACCCTCTTGCTGACCACAAGATAATACGAGGTGCCCTTGGTATCCGCCGCCAGCGCGATGCCCTCCTTGCATCTCAGCCCCACAACCGTTCCAGTAAATCCAAACATGAAGATCAAAATTAACTAATCCCAAGGGTTATAATAATTATCGTCTCGCTGGAAACTTACCGATTGGACGGCGCCTGCGTTGTCACCATCAACGACTTCCGGTTACAGCCGGGTTCGGGTTTTCCGAATTTTTCGTTTATTAATATCCCACCCGCAAACCCCCTGCGGGAAAATATGGATGTAACCGCCACCAAGCTGAGCCTGATCTGTTCATTGGTGGGGTTGATCGCCATATACGCGGTCGCTATCTCAGCCCGGCCAAAAATCACCCCGATCGCAAGCCTGAATGAAAACTTCATCGGACTCAGGATATCTGTTTCCGGTCAGGTCATCGACTACCGCGACCACGAAGAGGGCCACCTCTTTCTGAAACTAAAGGACAAATCAGGCGGGCTTGTCAATGTGCCGATATTCTCCAGAACTCGCGCGCAGCTTGAGGAATCAATCGAAATTCTTGACATAGTGGAAATAACCGGAGAAGTCGCCCTCTATCAAGGAGAACTCGAGGTGATCCCGGCTAGTGTGAGGGACATTAAAGTCGTGCACACGGCTCCGGCGAAGCTGTCCGAAATCGGCAAAGAAAATGCAGGCAATCCGGTTAAAGTAGTTGGTGTGATCTCCAAGCGCGAAATTGTGGGCAACGGGAGCTTATTGCTGACATTGGAGGATGATGGAAGCCGGTTGCGGGTTTTCGTCCCATCTTGGATCGTTGAGGACGGCTTACCTGAGATTCACGTCGGCGATACCGTCCGAGTGGATGGCTGGATTCAGCTCTACAACGGAGAGGTCGAGATAAAGCTGACCAGCGCCTCACATCTGCATCTCATTGAGGCTGCCTAGATGCTGGAAACGCTCGCCCACGTCTTGGCGGGCGTGGCGCTGGGAACCGTGACTGGGCTGATCCCCGGGCTCCATGTTAACAACCTGACCCCGATCTTAATCGCTCTGGCCGCCGGTGCTTCAGCAGAGATGGCGGCGCTGATAGTCGCGATGTCGATCACCAACGCCTTCATAAGTTACATTCCCTCAACTTTCTTGGCCGCGCCCGAGGAAGGCACCGAGCTCTCCGTGCTGCCCGCCCACCGGCTCCTCCTCGAAGGGAGAGGATATCAGGCGATCAGGCTTTCGGCAACCGGTTGCCTGGGCGGCGTGATGCTATCTGCGGCGCTGGCCCTGCCTTTTATGCCCGTTATCGGCCCGATTTACGATCTCATCAGGCCACAGATGCACTGGTTGCTACTCACCGTCACCGTTGTGATGATCTTCCTAGAGAAATCCCGTGGGAAAATTATCTGGGCAACGGCAATCTTTCTGATGTCGGGGTTGCTCGGCCTTCTCACTCTCGACACCGGCCTGATGCCCGCAGATGCTGCCCTGCTCCCCCTGCTTTCAGGACTTTTCGGCCTTAGCGTGCTGTTGCCCAGCATCGCCAACTGCAGCTCCCTTCCCGAACAACACCTAGATGAAGAACCGATTAACATCCAAAACAGCCTGAAACCTGTTTCCGCGGGGACTGCCGCCGGAATTCTGACTGGGATCGTCCCAAGCATTGGGCCCTCTCAAGGAACCGTTCTTGCCCAGCTGGTTGTCCGCTCCAAAGGCACCGAGGAATTTCTGATGTCGGTGGGCTGCGTGAACACCTCCAAGGCCCTTTTTTCATTCATCGCGATTTTTGCCATAGGAAGGGGCAGAAGCGGGGCTGCCGTGGCTGTCGAGAAGATCGTGGACGCAGCCAACATCACTCCGCTGCTGATAATTGGCGTGGCTTTGTTCGCCGCAGGAATCGCCGCCATCCTGCAACTCCAACTGGGCAAGCTCGCCGCAAGACACATGGACCGCCTTCCCTACCGGTGGCTCGGTGTCGCCGTCATGGCTTTTATCTTGGGGCTCATCTTTTACTGCACCGGGTTCATCGGGATTCTGGTCCTAACCATCGCCACTTCCATCGGAATGTTGCCCGCTTTAGCTAAGGTCAAAAGAACCCATTCCATGGGGGTGCTCATGCTGCCCTGCCTGCTCTTCTTCGCTGGAGCAAAGGACGGCGTTTTGGCCGCGCTTGGTCTTTGAAGCTACCTCAAAATAG
>JACIWF010000046.1 GCA_014361095.1 Hadesarchaea archaeon
AAAGCGTCGCTGGCAAGTAAAAAACAAGCATGAGGTGAAAACCATTATCTTGAGAAGGTTTTAGGATGCCAGCTCAGGATGGAAAATCATTCGGAGAAAAAAAGCTCTTCTACGGCTGGATCGTGGTTCTGGCTTCCTTTCTCTCGATGCTGGTCGTTGGTTTAATCTACAGCTACGGTGTCTTTGTTAAACCGTTGACCCAAGAGTTCGGGTGGTCAAGGGCCAGCATCTCCTTGGCCTTTTCCATTTCCATCCTGCTGTCAACCATGTCGTTGCCCCTCGGAAGAATGAGCGACCTTTACGGGGTGAGAAAAGTTGTGGCGATTGGGGCTGTGCTCACCGGCGGGGGGCTCCTGCTCTCTAGCCAGATCTCGTCGCTTGTTGAATTTTGCATCTGCATTGGAATCGCTGGTTTTGGCATCAGTGCCCTATATGTGCCGCCTGTATCTGCGATTGCCAGGTGGTTTGAAAAGGGAAAGGGGATGGCCACTGGTTTTGCCGTTTCGGCCCTCAGCGGAGGGATGGCCCTGTTCCCCCCAGTTATCGGCATATTAATTGAGAGCTTCGGATGGAGGACAACTTTTCTGATCCTAGGCATCGTCGTCTTTTTAATTCTATCAATTTCCAGCTTTTTGATCAGGCATGAGCCCAAGGCGCTCGGGCTAGCTCCTCATGGGGCGGACGAAGCTGTAAAAAATGAAATCAGGGTTGAATTTGACCTGAGAACAGCAGCTAGAAAAAAACCGTTCTGGTACATTTACCTTGTCATGGTTTTTACCCACATATCACTATTTCTGGTCACTGTCCACGTAGTACCTCATGCCATAGGGCTTGGCATCGATGAGATAACGGCGAGCACGGCCCTAACTCTGCTGGGAATCTGCAGCATGCTGGCTAGGATTCTCGGCGGCGTAGCATCTGACAAGTTAGGAACGGCGAATCTTTTCACGCTCTTCCTTGCCATCCAGTCCATTTCGACCCTCTTGCTCTTCAAATCCGTAGATATCTGGACGATCTACGCGGCAATGTCGCTGATGGGGATTGGCTTCGGCGGCTGGATAGCGATCTATCCGATTTTGGTGAGGGGCTTTTTTGGGACAAAATATCTTGGGTCAATCCTAGGTACTTTTGACTCCGGGGTTGGACTGGGCGGCCTGATTGGACCTTATTTGGGTGGATTAATCTTTGACAACATCAGAAATTACGACTTGGCTTTTTTGCTGAGCGGGACCATCTGCGCCCTTGCCGTCGTCGCTTCTGCTTTGCTCAGGAAAAACAAGGCCAAAAAATTTTCAGCGCCTTAAAACTTCTACAGCTAATTTCATGTGCTTCTCAACGCTAACAGCAAACCTTATGTGCTGATTAAGATCGCCCTCGAAGTCCTCGTCGCTCCAGCCAGGGTAGGTCTTTATGCCGTTGTTCTTCAACTTTAGGAAGATTTCACTCGCTTTTTTCTCATCCAAAAAATCAACAAGGACAAAGTTTGCATTGACTGGAAATGGTCTATAGCCCATTCTTTTAATCTCCGCGGCAAATTTTCTGCCTATTTTCAGGACCCTCTGCCAAATTTTCTTGTATTCGTTTTTATGCTTCAGGACAATCACACCGGCTTTTTCAGCCATCCGATTCACGTTAAAGGGCTGTCTGATCCTCTCTATCTTCCTGATGTTCTCCGGCCTTGATATTGCCACCCCCAACCTTAAGCCAGCAATGCCGAAATTTTTGGAGAAGCCTCTCAGGACGATCAGATTTTCGTATTCTTCTACCAGGTCAACCACAGTCTTTCCGGTGTACTCATAATAACACTCGTCAACCGCCACCATACCCCTGGCATCGTCAAGGGTTTGCTCAATTTTCTTACGCGGTATTAGGTCGCCGGTTGGGTTGTTAGGATTGCACACCCAGACCAAGCTGGCTTTCTTTAAATCGGTTTCATCAAAATTCAACTCATAATTGCCCTGTCGCAGCATGCTTGAGCTTATCACCCTTTGATTTGATCTCGCCGCCGCCATCGAATACTGACTAAAGGTCGGTGACGGGATCAAGTTCACGCCGCCCCAAACCCGGGTAACGAGATCAATAACCTCATCCAGCCCATTGCCAAAAACTAAATTTTCGGATGTCAGCGAAACCTCTGGTCCCAGATAATTGCAGAAAGCCTGCTTAAGTTCTAGATAATCTCCAGACGGATAATAATTTACCTTTGATATTTCCTGCCTCAGTTCCCTCAACACGCTGCTGGGCGGTGGGAACTTTAAATCAGCAAGAGCCAGATCTATCATTTCCACCATAATCACAAATATCTTCTAAGTAGATTTACTCCACTTCCCCCACTATATTATTTTAGTCCGAGCTTGGCGAGAACTTCCCTGTTGACAAGGTTGTCGGGCACTTCGCCCCTTAACGCCTGCATCGCCTGGTTCAAAATTCTTCTGCGGAGTTCCATCTGAGACCTCTCCGAGTAGAAGGCGCAATGGGGTGTAACGATCACGTTGTCTAACTTGAAGAGCGGGTTGTCCTCAGATGGTGGGTTCTCCTCCTCCAGCACGTCCAAGGCGGCTGCTTGAATTTCCCCCTCCTTCAGGGCTTTTATTAGAGCTGCTTCATCTAAGATAGCTCCGCGGCTGGCATTTACCAGTATGGCGGTCTTTTTCATTTTCTTAAATTCATTATAGGAAAATTTGTGCCTAGTTTCTTCGGTCAGCGGGGCATGAATTGAGATTACATCGGATTTCTCCAGCAACTCATCGAAGCTCACAGGTGTGGCCCCCTCCTTAACTATTTGATCTTCAGGAACGAGGGGATCATGTGCGATTACTTTAAATCCTATACATTTTGCCTTTCTGCACAGGCCGCGCCCGATGCGGCCAAAACCAAATATTCCGAGAATCGTGTCCGGAATACCCTTGATCGGCACACCTAGGTCCTTGAGATCCAGCAAGCTCCGAACCGGCCTGCCCAACTTCTGCTCCCAGTTTCCTGATTTCACGGCCTGAGAGTACAAAAACAACTTTCGCACGCTTGCCATGATCAAGGCCAAGGCATGATCCTGTACTTCCTCAGAGCAATAATTACCAGCATTGGTAACAAAGATGCCCTTTTCGGTTGCGGCTTTCACGTCAATATTATCATAGCCGGTCGCGTAGACTGCAATGATCTTGCATTTCTTTGTGGAGTAAATAATGTCCCTGTCAATGGTTTCCGTTTCGATCATTATGGCATCGGCATCCACCGCCTCCTTTCTGATGTCAGCGCCGCTTTCAACGATATCGACAACTTCAACCCCCATCTTCCCCAAGGCCTCACGTTCCATATCTATATCATAAAACGTGGCGTGCTCTATTACTGCCTTAAATTTCTGCAAGAGATCACCAGACTTACATTAATTTAATGGATTTATATTTACTGCTTCACCTTTTGGGAACCATCTGCTTGCTATTTAAAAACAAAAATGAGGTTCATCCCGTTTCCGCAAAGGTTATAAAAAGCACCTATGAAAAAATAATGATGACCAAAGAAGATTTGCTCGTTGTCGAGGGAGTTAGGAAGACTTTTGGCGGTTTAGTTGCCCTTGACAAGGTAAATATGAAAGTTAAAAAACAACTCCTTGTCATGCTAATTGGTCCCAACGGCAGCGGTAAAACCACGTTAATAAACGTTGTCTCAGGTATTTACAAACCAGATGAAGGTAAGGTCACTTTCGACGGCCATGATATTACTCATTGCAGTGCTGATGAAGTTTGTAGAAAAGGCATGGTAAGAACATTCCAGATCCCACAGCTGTTCACCAAGCTGACGGTTTTGGAAAATGTGCTCGCAGCCTACAAGGAGAATCCCGGGACAAATTTTCTCAAAGCCTGCGTGAAAAAGACATGGGTAAACGCGGAGAAAGAGGCCACAGAAAAAGCCTTTGAAATTCTCAACACGGTTGGTCTGTCGCACATGTGGGACAAGAGAGCCTCAGAACTCAGCGGCGGACAGATGAAGCTTCTTGAAACCGCTAGGGCATTAATGAGCGGAGCCAAAATGATATTGATGGACGAGCCGGCTGCTGGTGTCTATCCAAGCCTAATTGATAATATGTTCAAGCATTTCGTTGACTTAAAAAAGAAGTTGGGTATAACCTTTCTAATCATCGAGCACAGATTGGAGCCCGTTCTGCCTTATGTAGATTATGTCTATGCGATGGACAGGGGAAATATCATCTCAGAGGGCAAGCCTAAAGAAGTTCTTAACGACGAAAAGGTGATTGAAAGCTACCTTGGTGAGTAGGATGCTAACGATTAAAGAATTGAACGCGGGCTACGGAAAGTTTCAGGTGCTTTTCGACGTCGACGTTAACATAAAGAAAGGCAAAATTGTCACCATTGTAGGACCAAACGGCAGCGGTAAAAGTACCTTGATCAAGTCAGTAATGGGTTTAACCAGAGTGTACTCCGGCAAAATACTCTTCAAGGATGAAGACATCACTCACCTATCCACTCATCTTGTAACCAAACGGGGCATCTCATACCTGCCTCAGACGGGAAATGTTTTCGGCAACCTGACGGTGGAAGAGAACCTGATGCTGGCGGGTTACACGCTGCCCAAAGAGGATACAAAAAAACGCATCACAGAGATTATAGAGGAATTCCCAATTGTGAAAAAGTACCTCGGAAAGAAATGTGGGTTCCTCAGCGGTGGTGAAAGGCAAATGGTGGCTATGGCCATGGCGATGATGAGAAGTCCGGAGATGATTCTGTTTGACGAACCTGTGGCCAGCCTCTCACCAAAAGCCGCGAATGAGGTTTTGAAGAAGATATTAGAGCTCCATGAGAAGGGGATAACCATCGTCCTGATAGAGCAAGCGGCAAAAAAGGCGCTACAGCTCGCCGACGAAGCGATACTGATGACCAGTGGAAAAGTGACCTACAAGGGCAGCGCCAAGAACCTGCTGGCCCACCCCGAACTCGGCAAAGTTTATCTCGGAATAAAAAGCGGCAGTTAAGCCTTCTGTAGTTTTTTTATCGTGTTCAGGTCTAAAGTTTTCGTCCTTTTCTCTGGAATCAAACCTTCAGGCCGATACAAAAGAATCAAGATAACCATGACCCCGTAAAGTATAAGCTCGAGCCACAAGACATCGAAGGGGAGATATGGACTTAACTCTGTTTTATACATGACTATTAATTTTCGAAGAAGAACAAAAGTAAACACCCCACTGACCACGCCTATGTTGTTGGCAGAGCCACCTAGCAACATCATCGCCCACGGTATAAATGTCCATGAAGCTCGCGTGTAGGCGGTGCTGATTACAGCCCCGGAGTAAAAGGCATATAGGGCTCCGGCGATGGCGGCAATTGCTGATGAAATCATCATGGTCTTAAGTTTCACACCCACGATATTTATCCCGAGAGACTCGGCAGCAATCTCGTTGTCCCTGACAGCTCTCAGCATCCTGCCCAGTGGAGCATTGGTTAAGCGGTTGACATAGAAGAAAACGGCAATAGAAAAGGCAAAAAGCACAACCGACGCGACAACAAACCTATCGCCGCCTGCCCATGCAAACACATCTGGTGCCGAAATACCTATGCTCCCACCGGCCAGCGGGGCATAGTTAATACCAATAACCCTCATCCCTTCTCCCATCGCCAACAACGTGATCGCTAACGGACCACTTCCTATCTTAACCGCTGGACGGGTAGAAACATAACCCACCACCATGCCAAATCCAATAGCAACGATTATTGTGGCGATAAACAGAGCCACGCTCATCAGAAGATCCGAGGCAAGAAAGTTGTTTATCTGGAAGATCATGGAGGCATTATCCACGACAAAGTCGCCGCTCAAGCCCAACATCCAAGCCAAGATCCTGCCTGGGAAAAATGCCACAACAAAGGCACCTGCGATCATGGCCAAAACTTTACCAAAATTAGGAATACCACAATAACCTGCATCTAGATTTAAACTTAATGTTAAAATTAGGAACACGCCGACGGTCGCCAACATGTCCAGCAGAAAATCAATCGCTGCCATTGTATTTCTTTTTTAATTAAACAATGGATTATATAAACCTTTATCCCATTTTTAAGGAAAATTATGAAACTTATGCAAGCATCGAGGTTGATTTAAAGAAACCATCACACCCGGAATCTAAAGGAATATAAATCGAAAAAGTTATTTCAACGTGGATGTCCATGACAAAGGAAAATCTATCCGCTGAGAGACTCAAGTTTATCAAACCTTCCGCTATCAGACGGATGATCGATCTTAGCGCCGGCATGAAGGATGTTATTCACCTCGAACAGGGAGAACCAGATTTCATCACGCCGGAGCATATATTGGAGGCGGCAAAAAAAGCGATGGATGAGGGTTATACCCACTACACGCAGACGCAGGGACTACTGGAACTAAGAGAAGCCGTGAGCGAAAAGCTATCGCGAGAAAACGGCATTGATGTAGATCCAAAAACTGAAGTTGTGATTGTTTCCGGCACTCAGGAGACAATGGCAATCACTGCATTGGCTTTTTTGAACCCGGGTGACAGGGCACTGGTCTTGGACCCATACTACCCGGCGTATTTTGAAGATACTTTAATAGCTGGCGCCGTTCCGGTGCCGGTGCCGCTGGATGAAGAAGAGGGATATCGAGTCGATCAGGAGGAATTGGAGAAAAGAGTCGACTCAAGAACAAAACTAATTTGGATGTGCAGTCCCAGCAATCCAACGGGACACGTCTTTACCAAGCAGGATTTAGAAACAATCGTCGAGGTTGCCAAAAAACACGACCTGCTGATATTTTCTGATGAGATCTATGAAAAGTTGATTTATGATGATGCCAAACACATAAGCATTGGTTCACTTCCTGGCGCCGAAGAAAGAACCATAACCGTAAACGGATTCTCCAAGGCCTATGCCATGACCGGATGGAGGATTGGATACGTGGCGGCCAAGGGTGCCTTGGCGAAGGAAATAAACAAGCTGCATTATTACATGGTTCTCTGTCCCAGCTCGGTAGCTCAAAAAGCCGCTCTAGCTGCCTTGACCGGACCACAGGACTGTGTGGAGAAAATGCGCCAAGAATACGATCGGAGAAGAAAGGCTGTGCTTAAAGAACTGGACAAAATTCCAGAGATTTCCTACGTCAGACCAAAAGGCGCCTTTTATGTATTTCCTGATTTCTCAAAGTTAGAAAGGGACGATGAAACCCTTGCCAAAGAACTCCTAAATAAAACGCACGTTTGCACCGCGCCTGGTTCGGGATTCGGCGAGGGTGGCGGAGGTCACCTCCGGATCTCATACTCAGCGCCATATGATCAGGTGATAACAGGAATATCAAGAATTGTCGAATCTCTTGAGGAAAAATAAACCCGCGATTTCTTAACTAAGGGAAACTAAACTTTTCTAATTCTCTTAGTCAATTTGCCGCGCCATTCGATTCCTGTAATTCCCTCGGGCGCGGTGAGGAAGAAGACAACTACGATGATCAGCGGGATTAGGGGCCGATACTGAATTACGGCCGAGCCAAGCACACCGGCCAGAGCCGATGTTCCCCAGACCTCAGCTAGTCCCGCTATGAAGCCACCCAAGAGGGCACCATAGATGCTGTGGACACCGCCGAGTATGCTGGCAGCGAAAACGCTCAGCATGATTACATCACCAATATTCGGGTAACACAAAATCCAAAGTGGAAGAAGCGCACCGGCTAAACCGGCCAATCCGCCGGCCAAAAACCAAGTTATTGAATAAACCAAATTGACGTTCACGCCCACGCTGCCTGCCAAAGGCGGGTTCTCAATGGTCGCCCGCATGGCCGTGCCGAACTTCGTTCTGGTCAGAAAAAGATGTAAAATTATAATTATTGAAACCGCCAGCAACGGGGAAATTATTACCACTCCTGGCGTCCCAAAGATCTGTATATCTGCCCCTCTAAGGAAGAACAATCTCGCCCGCAATTTGAAAACATTTGTCAAATAATCGGCATAGATGTTCAAAAAACCCAACAAAACGAAATTGAACGCAAATGTGAGCACAAAAAGGCCATCGAGCGAAATTCCCCTCTGGCTCAGAGGTCTGACCAAGAACCGATACAAAGCAAAGGATATGAGCCCAGAGAGAACAAAGGCAGTTAAAATCTGGCTATAAATGGGCAGTTTCCAAACTTCGGCCGCAGTCAAAGAAATATATGCTCCGGCAGTTGCCATCGACCCATAGGCAAAGTTCCAGATCTTCGTGGACATTAGAATAAGGGTAAAACCGATGGTCATGCAGGCCAAAAGAGCTGCGTAAACTATGCCGTCGATGACTATTGGCTCAACCATTTTACCCCAATTACGTTTGCTTTTGTGGATAAAAATATTGGTCTCAGGTAGGATGTTTTGAATGGCTCTCTACCTGAGACCTATAGTCAACGATCAATACTCGTATTCAATGCCCAAGTCCTGCAATTCTTTCCTGATTTTTTCGTAAAGCTCCACGTACTCCTGTGTTGGTTTCTTCTTCTCGACATCATAGCATTCGCGGAAGGTCTTACCCAGTGGTGGTGAACTTATCCTGCTCTCATACCTCTTCAAAAGTTCCTTGACGATCTCGTTAACATCCTCACGCTTCATATGCGACTTAACAACCGCCAACCCAGATTCACAAGCCATCCTTGATTCCATCGGGGTGGCTCTTTCCTTGTATTTGTTTGAAGCGATTGCCGATTCCCAGAGAACGCTTGCTCCGGAAACCGCGCTGGTAATCCCGTGCGCGGCTGTTTCATAAAGAACCATATCGGTGCACGGACCAGCCGCCGCAAAACCGTTGGACAGGGTGATAAATCTGGTGTTTCTGGCCAAAGCTTGATAAATGGCACTTACCGTCCAGAGACACTCCTTAGTTGTCGTGGAGAAGTTCTTTATCTCGAATGGAAAGTTGCAGGTGATATAACCCTGGTTAACCACCAGACCCATGATATGAGAAGCGATTGCGATAATGGCAGTTCCTTCTGGTCCGGCATAGCCCCCGACTATTGGTCCCACCAGACAACCGGCCACGTATCCATTCTGGTGGAAGTGAATCATCTTATCAAGTTCATCGTTTCCGACCTTTAACTCGCTCAGAATTGGTGTCCATCTTATGTCCGTGGGCTTGCAACCCCACTCCGGGACGCTGGTCGCAATCTGGGCTGCCGCCAGCAACGCCGTTCCGGTAAGCGTGATGGCGATTCCAGGTCTTCCGGCCCGTCTGGCTGCTTGCCTTGCCAACATTGCGTGGACTACTGCGCCGCGGATCTCTGAAGGAGCACCCGTCTTTATCTCCAACCCTTCGATGTCCTCCAGCACCGGTGTGGAAACGGCATCAGCAAGTGGCTCCATGACATAGGCCATGACATACGGGATAAATAGATCTTCATCGCACCTTACGCCTACTGGAGTAAACCCGCAACCGGGTAGCCTTGTATCCTCAACCTTTCTGGGGGCCCACCTTCTCCGATCTTTACCTTCTCCTACATAGACTTCCTCAACCAAACAAGACATGGCCTCTTTGATCTCCCTTTCGGTAAAAAGAATCCTGCGGTAGGTGCTAGTACAGTAGCTG
>JACIWF010000047.1 GCA_014361095.1 Hadesarchaea archaeon
CTCGATCATAATCGACGGCAAGGAGATAAAAGTCCTTAATCACAAGGACCCTGCCGAGATTCCTTGGGGCGAGCTGGGCGTTGAATACGTGCTGGAGTCGAGCGGCAAGTTCAAGGATCGGGAGAAGATCGGCAAGCACCTAGACTCCGGCGCCCGCAAGGTGATCATTTCTGCGGCGATAAAAAATCCCGATGTAATGATAGTTCTGGGAGTTAATCATGAAAACTATGATCCTGACAAACACAATCTGATTTCCATGGCCTCCTGCACCACGAATTGCCTAGCGCCGATGGTGAAAGTCCTCGACGATAAATTTGGTCTGGAAAGAGGGTTTATGACGACGTGCCATGCCGTGACCAACGATCAGAGAATTCTGGATCTCTCACACAAGGATTTGCGGCGAGCCAGGTCTGCAATGACCTCGATAATCCCGACCACCACCGGCGCCGCCACGGCGATAGGAAAGGTTATTCCCAAATTGGCTGGAAAACTGGATGGCATCGCGCTCAGGGTCCCAGTCGCCGATGGTTCCATAACCGACCTGACAGCGGAACTGAAAACCGAAGTGACTGTGGAGGAGGTAAACCAGGCTTTTAAGGAGGCCGCGGCGGGAGAACTTAATGGCATCCTGGAGTACACGGAGGACCCGATAGTCTCAGCCGATATCGTTGGCAATCCTCACTCCTGCATTATCGATGGTGGCAGCACGATGGTCATGGGTGAAAGGAGCAACTTTACCAAGGTCTTTGGCTGGTATGACAACGAGTGGGGTTACTCCTGCAGGCTGGTAGACCTGTTCAAGTTTGTGGATTCAGGGGGACGCTAGCGAAACCCTTATATTTTTAGCTCTAGGCGATAATTGACATATTGGTGGTTCTGTGGAGATAGTCTTCGGTTCCGAGCGGCTCAAGCGCGGGTTTGCCAAGATGCAAAAGGGCGGGGTCATCATGGATGTCACCAATCCCGAGCAGGCCATCATAGCCGAGGAGGCTGGAGCCGTTGCCGTCATGGCACTGCAGGCGGTTCCGGCAGATATCCGTGCTTCCGGCGGTGTCGCGCGTATGGCCGATCCTGCCATAATCGAGGCCATAATGGACGCGGTGACGATCCCAGTCATGGCCAAGTGCCGCATCGGTCATTTTGCTGAGGCTCAAGTTCTCGAGGCCTTAGGAGTTGACATGATAGACGAGAGCGAGGTCCTCACCGTGGCCGATGAGGAGGCTCATGTTGACAAACGCAAGTTCAAGGTCCCGTTTGTCTGCGGTTCCCGCGATCTTGGGGAGGCTCTGCGCAGGATCAACGAGGGAGCGGCCATGATCAGGACAAAGGGCGAGGCCGGCACCGGGAACATAGTTGAGGCCGTGAGGCACATAAAGGTCACCAAACGGCAGATAGCGGAGCTGGCCGGGATGAGCCGCGACGAACTTGAGGCAAAGGCCCGCGAGTATCGCGTGCCGGTGGAGCTGGTCGAGGAAACCGCGAAGCTTCAGAGGCTTCCGGTGGTTTGGTTCTGCGCCGGAGGAATAGCCACCCCGGCCGATGCCTCCCTGGTCATGCAGATGGGCGTCGATGGGATCTTCGTCGGTTCAGGCATCTTCAAGTCAAGCGACCCGGCAAGGATGGCCAAGGCGATCGTCGAGGCAACGAGATATTATGATGATCCAGAGGTGGTCCTTGAGGCCTGCAAGAATCTGCCTCTCCCGATGAAGGGGATTGATGTCAAGATGCTGAGGCCGGAGGAGCGGCTGCAGGTCAGGGGCATCTGAGGACTTTTTGATGGAGCTAAATCCAGAACAGCTGAAGGAGCAGATGGGCTGCCAGTACCGCTGCTATTGTGGGCGCCAGGCCGATTTTTAGGTAGTCCTTTGGTTTCACCCGATAACCTCTCTTTTCCAGCAGACCCACTGCAAAAACGTTGGCCGTGGCGCCAACGGGGGTGATGTTTCCGCCGACTCCCGTCCCGATAACCGTTCCATACATCAGAGGATAGGCGAGCCCGGCCGATCCCAGGGCAACCGCCGCGTTCTTGGCCACCGGAATCATGAGCACGGAGTAGGGGACGTTGTCTATGAAGGAGGAGAGGGCAACCGAGAGCCAGACCAAAATCATCAGCGTTATGGCAGCATTGTTGAAGCCGAGGCCGCCGATACCGTGGGCCAAATCACCGAGAATTCCAACCTCATCGATAGCTCCGATCACGATGAAAATTCCAATGATGAAGAAGAAAGAGTTCCAGTCAAATTCCTTTATCATCTTGGAGAGATTCTTGAAGCCGAGGAGCACAGAGATCACCCCGACGATCAGGCCGATGACACCGGGGCCGACCCTTAGATAGGAGTTCAGGGCGAGTGCAACCACCCCGCAGATGAAAACCACCGTCGGCAGATAGTTCGTCTCAATCTTCTCCTTCTCAATGTTGATCTTTGTTTTCATTTTTCTGAAGTGGCAGAGATAAAGGGCGGCCAATCCGATGATGGCGGCGATGGCGGATATTGCACCGATGCCCGGCCGGCCCTGAAACCAGTAAAAGTCCAGGAAGGACATCCCTGCCTCGGAGGCCAGAATTATGGCTGGCGGGTCGGCTATCATCGAAACCGTCGTCACCATGTTGGAGCTGATTGCGATTGAGATCAGGTATAGCAAAAGGGGTGATTTTGTCCTCCTGGCCACTTCCATGGCAATGGGGGCCATGATCAGGACCACGCCGACGTTTTCCAGAAAGCTCGAAAGAAAGGCGGTTATGGCGCAGAGGGCGAGCAGCGCCATGCCCTCATTTTTGGTGTTTTGCAGCACGTGTCGGGCCAGATGTTTGGGAACCCCGCTTTCCGAGAACAGGATGGAAACCATCATGAAGCCCCAGTAGATGCCCAGGACATCCCACCTGATTGCGTTAAGGGCCTGTTCGGGCGTTAGCACCTTGGTGGGGAGAAGGATAAGGAGGAGGACGGCTGCCGAGGCAATCCCCACGTAGGCGATTTTAACCTTCCTCGATATCGCCAGGCCATAGCAGCCCACGAAGATCAGCAGCACTATAATTTTCAGCGTTGTGTCGTCCAGAGATACACCCTTTTAAAATACCTCCAGCTCGGTTTTAAACTTCTGGGGCAATCAAAACTTTATCGTTGGCCTGATGAGGTGGTCATCCTTCAGGGGTATCGATCTTTATCAGTGAAAATACATCGTACTTGTTTCCAATGGTCTCCCTTCCCCTGAGGTAGCCGAGCTCGATGAGAAAACCGATGCCCACAATCTTGCCGCCAAGGCTTTCAACGAGATCAATGTTGGCCTTCATCGTGCCCCCCGTCGCCAGGAGATCGTCGACGAGCAGGACATTTTGGCCCGGTTCTATGGCATCCTCGTGAATTTCAATTGTGTCGGGCTCGTATTCCTTCTGATAGGTGTAGCAGACGCAGGCGGCGGGCAGCTTACCCTTTTTTCTGATGGGGACAAAGCCGGCGCCGAGCTCGTAGGCCAGCGGAGCAGCGATTATAAACCCCCTGGCCTCGTTGGAAACCACCACGTCTATTTTTCTATCCTTGAAGTGGTCGGCCAGGAGCCGGATGGCCTCCCGGAAGGCCTCCCGGTCCTTTAGCAGCGGGGTGATGTCCCAGAAGACCACGCCCTTGAACTCCGGGATTCTCCTGATTTTTGATTTAAGATCCAGCACCGAACCACCTCTTCAAACAAAGGCATTTTTCAGCGCACTTTTGCATTCACAGCTCCTCTCTTGTGGTATAAGTGCCACGGTTTCAGCGATCAGGCGCTTGACCTTTTCCAGGTTGTTTCTCATCGTCCTCAGAACCTCCTCGGTGCTCACAGGGTGTTCCTTCCACACGTCGTAGTCGGTGACGGTGGCTATGGAGGCGTAGCATATCTCGGCCTCACGGGCCAGGACGCATTCCGGGACCAGGGTCATGCCGATTACATCCGCGCCCCAGCTCTGGAACATCCTGGATTCAGCCTTGGTGGAGAATCTGGGCCCCTCGATGCACACATAAGTCCCCGTTGGGTGGGCCTCGATGCCGGTCCTTTTTGCCGCCTCCAGCAGGGTTTTCCTGAGTTCAGGGCACATCGGTTCGGCCACGGAGATGTGGCACACCTTGTCCCCTGTGTAAAAGGATTCCTCTCGCCTAGTGGTTCGGTCAATGAACTGATCCACGAAGACGATATCTCCGGGCCGGTATTCTTCCTTTAAGGAGCCCACGGCCGACGGTGCGAGGATTCTGGTCACGCCGAGCTGTTTCATCGCGAAAATGTTTGCCCGGTAGTTGATGTCGGTCGGTCTGATGGTGTGTTTTTTACCATGTCTGGGGAGAAAAGCCAGCTTTCTCCCGTTCAGCTCCCCCAGGGTTATGGCATCCGAAGGGCGTCCGTAAGGGGTTTCCACCTCGATTTCTTCAATGTTCTTGAGAAGCTTCGGGTCGTATAGACCGGTGCCACCGATAATCCCGATTTCAGCCCTCATACCTATTAGTTTCTCGATCGAGGCCTATAAAAATAACGAGTTGGTTCGAGTGCAGACCGGTCAAAATTAATTTTGGGTCCAACGTTCGACATGGTTTTCATTGGCGGGCCCGTCGGGTTCCACCGCACTTTTGGGTTCAAAACCCTTATATTTGGGGCGGAAAATATCGTTTTGATGCCGATCCAAAGAGTCAAGTATAAGTTTCTCCTGGAAGATCCCGATGTCCAGAGGTGGTACCGGAACCTCGCCAGGGGTTCGCGGGTGACCGCCGATGTCTACCTGCGGAGGCTGGGCGGGTTCTGCGCCGAACGCAAGATAACACCGAAAGAACTCGCGTCAATGGAGCAGAAGGAACTGGAGGATCTTCTCCTGGACGCGGTCGACGAACTTGAGGCACAGGGCAGTGCCGGCAGCTACATAAAATCAATTTTGAAAGCGCTGAAGTCCTGGCTCCGCCACAACCGCCGCGAAATTAAGGTGAAAATAAAGATCAAGGGGGCGGAGGAAACCCCGTCCTTGCGCGACGAGAGAGTCCCGACCAGAAACGAGCTTCTCCGCATTCTGCTTGCGGGAGACAAAAAGACGAGGGCGGCCTCGGCATTGATGGCCTTTTCCGGGCTGAGACCGGAAACGCTCGGGAACTACGACGGGAGCGACGGATTGAGGGTGGGAGACCTCCCCGAGATGTCTGTCTCAGACGGCGGTGTCAAGTTCGCCCGCATCCCGACGCTCGTTGTGGTGAGAGAATCGCTGAGCAAGGCCAGGCACCGCTACTTCACCTTCCTCGGTGAAGAGGGCTGCCGGTACCTCAGGGAGTATCTGGAGGACCGAATGAAGCAGGGGGAAAAGATTAACAGCAGCTCGCCGGTGATCACACCAAAGCTCCGCATGAAACCGTTCATCAGGACCGTCAATATTGGAGATATGATCAGGACCACCATCAGAAAGGCGGGCTTCCCCTGGCGCCCCTACGTGCTCCGCTCCTACTTCGACACCCAGCTCATGATCGCCGAGAACGCTGGAAAGGTGATCAGGGACTACAGGCAGTTCTGGATGGGGCACAAGGGGGACATAGAGGCCAGGTACACCACGAACAAGCACAGGCTGCCGGAGAACGTCGTGGAGGATATGAGGGTTTCCTACCAGAGGTGCCAGGAGTACCTGCAGACCACGGTTCCGGAGGCGCCCAGCGAGGATAAAATCAGGAATGAGTTCAAGAAGCACCTGCTGCTGGTCGTCGGTTTCAGCCCCGTGGAGGTGGAAAAAATAAACCTGTCGACGATAAAGGAAGAGGAGTTTCAGGGCATGATCAGGCAAAAGCTGCTGACCCTGATGGAAAACAACGGGGCGCGACAGAAGATAGTGCCGATTGAGGAGATCGAGAAGTACATAGAGAAAGGTTGGGAGTTCGTCGCCGCCCTGCCCAACGGGAAAGCTGTGATAAGGCTCCCGGCATAGGCGGCAGTTTGCTTAAGTTTATACAAACTTCACCTTTTCGCTCCCGTCCTCGTAAACGTGCCCGGCGAGCTCGTAGATCCTTTCGGGAGCTGAGGACCTGACCGCGAATATGTCTATGGCCACGCCCATCCTCGGCGCGGCCCCGATCGCCTGCATGAAGTCCACGTTGTCCGGGTCCACCTCGGTAATCTCTACGACGTACTCCATGCCGAAGGGACCTTTTCCGAGTCTGACCGTCTCGCAGGCATCGGGGTTGCCGACCACCTTTGCAATTTTCTCCAACAGCTCCCTGTAGCGAGTCCCGATCTTTTCGGCGAACCAGCTCAGCTCCTTCGCCGTGACGCCGTGGTACTCCGCCCAGCCCGGCACTATCCAGATCAGCATCCGCGCACCGAGAACCGTTGCCGGGGGGCGTTTTTACAGGTTAACAATGATTTACGGGTTTTTCATCCGTGAGTTCCGCTTTATATTCAATAGTTCGGCTAATAGAATTTTGATGAGCATGGCCGAATTGAAGAAGACGATTAAGCTGAAGCTCGATCTTGAACCGGGCGAGTCGGAAAAAGTTAATGAAATAATGTGTAGATACGCCGAGGCTGTGAATTTTCTTCTCAAGCGCTGTTCTGCCCTTCTTCTCCAAAATCGGAGGCTGGGAAAAGACTCTTTTGAAGGGGTCTGCTCAAACTGCGGGCAAAAAAGCAAAATAGTTTCAAGCGGCAGTTTAGGGCAGCTCTGTAACGAATGCTGGAAAGGAAAGCTTAGCTATCCGGCACTCCGCAAGGAGTTTATCCCGACTAAAAAGAGAAGGGTCCTCGCCTCAAAAAACGTCTATCTGGCGGCAAGGGGCATATCGGCTTCTTCGGTGGACGTTGCCTTTTCTCATACCAAACAAATCCTCGCGAGTTGGTTCGGCGCGGATCGAAAGCGCCAGCGTCAGCTCAAGAATTTGAAGAAGAGACTTCAGCTCTGGAAAGAAGTACTCGAAAACAAGAAAATAGAGATGGAAGGGAAACATGTTGATGCCCGCGTGGTGATACCGCCCGGACCTAAGCAAAGGATGCCGAGATTCAAACACGTTCTCCATCCCGCAGAGTACAAGGGGCGGACGCTTACCGGGATTAAGGCGGCCATCGAGAAAATAGAAAAGCGGATTAGGAGACTCGAAAAAGAACCGACCCCACCAAAGTTTCGAGGAGAAACGATGTGGTTGAAGAATACCTCCGTCAAGTTTCTGGACGAAAAAACGGTAAAACTGGCTTTGAATGGCCACAAGTTTATAACTAAATTTTTCACTGTCGATGTGAAGAGGGAAAAGAGCCGGGCTTTCCTTTTGGATCGCGTGAGACGAATACTTGAAATGCAGGAGAAAGGAATACGCGCCTATCCCCAGCTTTCCGTTGAAAACGGCAGCTACTACCTAAATTTTCCGATCCGCATTTCCACACAAGTGCCGGAACCTGACGGGAGCTTTGGGGTTATCGGCGTTGACAGGGGCATCAACAACATAATAGCGGCGGCCGCGATCAACCACCCCCATGGAAAACCACACCACCTGTGGTTTGAAGGGGGAAAAGATCTGCGTTCTTTACAAATCAGGAAAAAATGGCTCAGACATAAAATGCAAAAAATTGCTGCCGAACAAAGGGACTTGGGAAAAAGGTTTAGGCTCGGTAGAAAGTTGCGCTCGATGAGAGGCGAAGGCGCCTATTCAAAAAATCTCTTTCACAATATCGCAAAACGTGTTGTTTCGAGAGCAAAAGAACTCTATCCCGACGGCCGCGTTGTTATCGCCATGGAAGATCTGAAGGAATTGCGCCCTGTTAGAGGTAAGAAATACGAGCGGGCTCTGAACTACATGCTGTCAAGTTTTGCCTACCGACGGCTCCAGCAGCTAATCAAATATAAAGCCGAAGAAGCGGGAATTCCGGTGGTACTCCTGCCGCCAGAATGGACCTCCACTACCTGCTCGAAATGCGGCCATAACGACCCGGCAAACCGGCCTGGCTCCGGAGGGTTTTTCAGGTGTACAAGGTGCGGATACACGATGAATTCTGACCTCAACGCCGCAATCAACATTGCCAACCGCTTTTACGAAAAGTTAAACCTTAAAAATGGCCGGCAACAAAGATAAACACGAAAGTAAGGAAACCCGGATCCCTTACTTTCGTGCAGTCATGCTCACCCTTTGGTGAGAAGCGCGCCCCTAACCCCTGCAAGAAGGGGGACGGCAAGCGTGCTTTGGCCGCGTCGCACGGCCGGAGCTCGGACCTGCCCTGCTTTCGAGCGGGACGCAAGGCTCCGCCCCGATGACAGGAGGGACGGGACAGAACGGGCGACGCTTTTGTGAATATGTTTAAAAGGAAACAACCAAAATCCGAAGTTCACAAAGGAGAAAAAGAAAAACAACAGAAACGCCATAAAAAAACTTTTCTCGGCTGAGTTGCAATCAAGCTTTTCATTCTCAAAGCGATGCGACATGGTTTTTGTCCCGGTGAAATCGCCGCGCCGCAAAAGTTGCAATCAAGCTTTTCATTCTCAAAGCGATGCGACGCTTCCTCAAGCTTCCTATGCAATCCACGGGGTATAAGGTTGCAATCAAGCTTTTCATTCTCAAAGCGATGCGACTTGGTATTTCGACCCAAAAGGCGACGACAGCCTCCGTTGCAATCAAGCTTTTCATTCTCAAAGCGATGCGACGTAATTATTTTCGGTTATTATCGAAAATGTTTTTTCGGTTGCAATCAAGCTTTTCATTCGTAAAGCGATGCGACATACGACTTAAGTGATGCAACGTATTGTATTTGTTAACATTTAAAAAGGAAAATTAGGCTATACTTTTCTTGTGATTTTATGGACGACCGTGTAGAGCTTTTAGTGCTAATCCTATCACTTGCCGGAACGATACTGCTGGCAGACGTCCTCCGGGCCGTGCTTTCCGGCCTCTCCAGCTACGGCCCGCTTGCCACCTTCCTCACCGGGGTTGGGCTCCTTTATGTTGTATTGCGGATCAGGAAAAAGGACGGCGCAAAAAACGGTGGCGAAAGATAGCGTGGAAAAAAGAAGGTGGCATTGATGAACGTTTTGCTTTCGATTGAACCGAGATTTGCAGAGGCTATACTCTCAGGGACTAAAAAGTGGGAGTTCAGAAGTAAAAAGTTTCGCATTCGCCCAAAAAAAGTCTATATCTACTGTACGAAGCCTGTGCAAAGAGTTGTGGGATTTTTCGAAGCCGGAAAAATTATCTCTGGTCCTCCAAGTGAAATCTGGGAGATCTGCGGGGCCGAAAGCGGAATCTCATATGACGAATTTATTTGCCGTTTTAAACACGAAAAGATTTATGCGATAGAAATTTTAAAAGTAAGGAAATTTGTTTCTCCCATAGAGTTAAACAAACTTGGCATAAGCACCCCTCCTCAGTCTTTTACTTACTTTGATACCGAACGAAAAATTTAAAATTGAAGCAAACCGCCCCTTCCCCACAGAGGCAATGTTGTTTTTTAGACCTGCGCCCGCTGTTGTAAGTGCTTCATTCGCTTCCCCCTTCGTGGTGGCGCCCGCGCTTGCGCCCGTTCCCAAAAATAAAAAAAAGGCTCCAGATTCCTGAAACACCGTGCGCATTGAAACAGAAAA
>JACIWF010000048.1 GCA_014361095.1 Hadesarchaea archaeon
AGGTAACGACTTACAAGCAAATAGCCTGTGCAATGGGGAAGCCTAAAGCCTACAGGGCCGTTGCTAGGGCCTTGGCTAAAAACCCCTATCCAATAAAAATTCCATGCCATCGTGTTATCAGATCGGACGGCAATATTGGAGGGTATACCGGAGGAATCAAAAAGAAGATAGAACTTCTGAAGCAAGAGGGTGTCGAAATAAGGGCAAATAAGGTGCTTTTATCGAAATACCTGTTTGAACTATGATGTTGTTTTTGACCCAAGAATAGTTTTATCCTGACCTGACTTTCCAACGTACCGATAAATCCGGCTTGGTTTTCCCCGGCCGCCTAAACCGTTTGAGGAGAGCCTAGTCTTATCAGTTTGCACCACGAGTCCCTTTTGCACCAATCTCTGGACGGTGCGCCAGACTGTTATCTTGGAAGCGTTGCTGAGCTTCATTAGTTCAGGTATTGTGAACTCGCCGCGCTCCATGATGTGGCCCACGATTTCAACATCTCTAACTGTCATATCGTGAAGACCGTGCTCAAGAAGGGTAGAGGTGGCCTCGCCCCAAGCCTGACGGTAGCCAACCCATATTGCCACCGCCAGAATACCTACACTGGCGCCCAAAGTGGCTGCCAGAGGGAGGGTGTTAACGGGCCTTGATTCGATCAATGTTATGTTTGAGATCACGACCGAGCTCTCAGACTCCAGTGCCTGATCGTAAGAAATGGCTGGTACACTTATGTAATATCTGACTTCAGTCGCCCCTTCAGTTCCTTGTTCCTTTACGGCGGGCGGCGGTACGCTCTCATCTGAAGCTTTTGACGCGAGGAAAAATTCCGGAACAATCGCCAGCCGATAATAATTATCCCCTTTTGCATCAGATACAAACTCTACATTTTCGACTGCAAAAGATACGTCGTCTATGCTTATTCTCCGACCATGATCTTCAATCGACAAGATCTGAACCGAATATGATATCTGCTCCTGACCATAGAACTGGTCTAAAACTACATAAGAAACTACCAACGCTAAACTAAACACGATCAAACCAAACAAAATGCCAAGAGAGAGTCTGCGCACAACTGCCACCAAATAAATTACACTTTTGAAACCTATTAAATTATGTTTCTTTTATGAAACTAAATTTATAATTCAAACCAAGAAAACCCAAATAGTAATCTCATGAACAGATTTCTGACGCCGGCTGTTATCATACTACTATCGACGCTGAGCTTCGCTGTCATATTGGCTGGGGCGGACCATCTCATACCTTGGATTTGGACGATAACCGCTACCTGTCTTTTTATTTTCGAATTTAGAAAGCAGGGAAAAGACCTGTCAAAAAAATATATTTCAAGGATTGGTGTGATGGCGATCGCAGTGACAATAATTATAAGTTCAATTACGCCAGTACTTTTCCACACAACAAAAAATGTGAATCCAAAACTGAGAAAGTTCTCTTCATATCAAGAACTCGAAAATTTTGTTGGTTCTCAAGACTGGTATAACGGCGATGTGCGAATTTTCACCGTCCTGCCTCCCTCGCTCGCGCCCGGCAAAACCGCTGAAGGGTCAGATTTTACTGTAAATATAGGTGACAGTTCAACAAGCATTTCCGACGATTATTCAACCACAAATGTCCAAGTTAAAGGCGTTGACGAAGCAGATATTGTCAAAACTGATGGCACCTATTTGTACCTCTTATCAAAAGGGAGGATAGTTATTCTGCTGGCTTATCCCGCCGAAAATGCCAAGCTGCTCTCCGAAATTAAAACGGAGGGCATCCCCTTAGAGCTCTTCATCAATGGTAACCGGTTAATCGTCTTTGAAGCGGTTTGGAGCAGCCAGATTTTACCATCCATAAAAACTAGCCTAATGTACCTCAGAAACCCCGGAACCACAATGGTCGAGATCTACGACATCGAAGAAAAGGAAAATCCCAAAAGGGTGAGTAAAATTGAACTCAGCGGTGATTACTTCAACTCTAGGATGATTGGCGATTATGTATATGCAATCACCAATATGCCTGTCTGCTTCGAAAACGAAAAAATTGTGCTGCCTTGGATATCAGTAAATGGTCAAGTCAAAATGATACCTGCGAACGAAATTTACTATTTTGATAACATTTACTGTCCCTATGTTTTCGCGACTATTGCGGCGATAGATGTCCAAAATGCCAAAATTATTGAAGAAAAGGTCTTCCTGACGACTCAGGCCAATTCAATGTACGTTTCGCTTAACAACATCTACATAGCCCACACCAGCGGTCAACTCCTTAAAACGGAGAACAAGGAAGAGTGGCTGCTAAGCACAACAATCCACAAAATATCAGTATCAGATGGCATGATCGACTACAGGGGAGAAGGAGAAGTTCCGGGTCAGATTCTAAACCAATTCTCCATGGATGAGTACAACGGTTACTTCAGAATAGCGACGACGACAGGAGATATTTGGGAAGGCAACAGCAAAAACAACATCTACGTTTTTAACGAAGATCTCCGCCTCGTGGGAAAAATCGAGGGGCTTGCACCAGGTGAAAGGATCTATTCAGCTAGGTTCATGGGCAATCGTGTTTACCTTGTAACTTTTGTGAAGGTGGATCCACTTTTTGTCATCGATCTCTCGGACCCGGCGAATCCCAAAGTACTGGGAGAGCTCAAAATTCCAGGCTACTCTGATTATCTGCACCCATACGACGAATCACATATAATAGGTTTAGGTAAGGAAACTTCCGATTCTCCTGACGCCGACTTCGCCCTTTATCAGGGAGTAAAGCTGGCAATCTTTGACGTGAGCAATCCTGAAAATCCCAAAGAGATTGCTAAATACATCATCGGAGAAAGAGGGACCGATTCCTACGCCCTGAGCGATCACAGGGCCTTTCTCTTCAGCCATTCAAAAAATCTGTTGGTGATCCCAATTACGTTGGTAGAGGGCGAAAGTTGGAACTGGCAAGGAGCCTATGTCTTCAATGTTTCACTTACTGATGGCATAAATTTAAAGGGCAAAATTTCTCACGCGGAGCCAACCAACTCGGAACCAACTCTGGATCCCAGCCGCTTCGTCATGAGATCGCTCTACATAAACGAAGTTCTGTACACCATCTCTGAAGAGCAAGTAAAGATGAACAATTTATCCGACATCAGTGAAATCAATTTCATTAAAATTTAAATCTTCGGACAATTCTAGCTCAGTAAATAATCTGTCTTGGAGAGATCCTTTAATCGCTCCACCCCTTTGATCTCGCGCATGACCTCAACAACTGCTTTCGGCACAAGGCTCTCCCAATCGCCGCCGTTTATCATCCTGTCTCTAATCTCATGGCCCCAGTATTCCTTGCGCTTTATCATCAGGGGTGAGCGAGTTTTGAAGCCGGCCTCCTTGAAAAGCCTTCTCACCAAAGGGTTGCCTGAGTAAGCCACTTCGAAAGGTGGGGAAAGTGAGACCACATGCGAAACCCAAACCGCGTTATTATGAACGTCAGGAATGGGTATTATATGAACGCGCCTCAGATCGACCTTTGCCTCACTCAGCGCCCTCATCAGCATGAGCACGCGCTCTCCCGCCGTGAACGGATTCTCAAGAGTGTGGCTCTCCTGGGCACTTCCGACGCCAATTATAAGCTCGTCAACCTCCGTCAGTATCTGCTTGAAAATCTCAAGATGACCCAGATGTGGTGGTTGAAAACGGCCTATGATGATACCGCGGGTAACCATCTCATGCCCCATCTAACTTGGAACAATGCCAATTTTAACCTTTAGTCCGCCAAGGCAAAAACTGACAACGTCTATTCCTTCAAGATTATGATATTGCCCCTACCCTTCTTTATCCTTCGAATTAGGCCCCGGCTCTCTAAATCTGCCAACATCAAGCTTACCTTAGCTTCCGAATAGGGCAGCTTTCCCCTCAGCTCAAGTTGAGTGATCCTACCACCAGACTCCTTTACCTTATCAATTACCTCCTGGAGATCTGCGGGTAATCCCACGTACCTAATCATCTCCCGCGCCGGCTCGGCTTTAGCCTCCGGCAATTTTCTACGACGTTTTTTCAGATAATAAAAGACGGCCGAAGTGGAAACGAGGACCACGACCGCGATTGCGGCAGAAATCATCCAGATATTTTCGTTTTCCGGTGTTTCAATCGAAGGAACCAAATTCGTCTCGTCACCAATTTCCATGTCCTCAAATAACGGAAAAGCAATTAAATCTACGATATATTCACCGCCGCCTTCCAAGATGGTCAAATTCTCCTCAGCGTAATAAAGAAGGACGTTATCCCGATAATAACGCGCCGTGATCACATATGTTCCCGGTGGAAGGTTGAAGGAGTATTCACCATTTTTGGCCACATAAATTTGCACCGGGGTGCTGTTCACCTCAACTACTGAGTTTTTCAATGGTTCAAGGTTGTACCAATAGTAAACAGTGCCATGAACTCTGGCAAAGTCCTCCTGCGCCGCGGCCGGGAAATAAACGCTGAACACAAACACGAGCGTTAATGCTATGAGAACCTTTTTCATCATATGTTGAGTTCTAAAAGCCTAACTTAAAATTCTTTTGTTTTTGTAAAGTAATTAAAGCCATTATAAAGCTTTGTAAAGCAATTGGAGCAATTTACGCGCTCTCTTGAAACAATAAAGGAAAGCATGTTTAAGAAATTTTTCCTGGCAACATCTGTTTGAAAATCAATGATCCGCGCGTGCGATAGGGGCCGCGCGGGGAGCTTAACCCGAACGCGAAAAGGTGGATAAAAAATGAAAACAAAAATAATGGCCTCAATAATGCTGGCGCTGATGATTGTAGCTATGGCGCCCGCGGTCAGTGCCCAACCTTACGAAAAAGCAAAGGGCAATTACGAGCGAGCTAGGACTGATTATCAGAACACCTACTCCGATTGGAACGATGCCAACAGTGAATTCAACAAAGCGATGGCACAATGGCGAGGAAATAGAAATCAACAGAACTTCCAACAGTTGATGAACGCCGCCAGGGTAGCGGCCTCCAAAGCTGCTGATCTCATGGTAAAGAACATGGAGATGATCAGGGCTAGAATTGAGGCCTCCATAGGAATATCGGAAAATCAGAAAGAAAGGCTCTATGCTGAAATCGACAATTACATAAACGAGATTCGCGCCAAACAGTTGAACATCAATAACGCTGGAGACGATCAGCAGATCAGAGCCGCCGCTGGAGAACTACATCAGTACTGGTTGAGGGTGCGGGTAAGACTCCAGCAGATAACCGGGCTAATAATGGTTGAGTTCGCTGATGGCATGGTGCAGAGAGTAAGAGCGATCGCGAGCCGCGTTGAGGCAAAAATCCAGCTGATGAAAGATAACGGGATCGACACCTCCGCGCTGGAGAACTGGCTTGCCGACGCCCGTCTCAAAATTGAAGCCGCCGAACAATCATTAGCCGAAGCTGAGAACTTAGCTCACCAAATAAACGAAAACACTAGCTTCGCCGAGATGTACCCTGCCATACAGGAAAGAATAAGGGAAGCCGTACAGTATCTGAAGGATGCCCTGAATGGTCTTAAGAACACACTCACGGAGATGAAACGACATGGCTACCATGTGACGATTCAAGGAACTGGTACTCTAGTCGCGCAGGGCAACGGCAGCATCCACTTGACCGGAACTGGTACCATCGAGATTAGGGCACCCATCGATGGCAACTTCATCGTGTCTCCAAACGCAACGGTAACTACCTCAGGAGATGGGACAAAAACTGTGCTTGGAAATGGGTTTGTCCAATATCAAGGCTACGATAATGCTCTGATCACAGGGACTGATATAATTGTCGACATCAACGGAAGCGGAATCGACATAGTTGCCTCAGGAACGGGTAGAGTCAGAATAACTGGTTACGGAACCTACAAAGTCTACGGTGAAAACCAGACGGGAGAAGGAACATGGGACGCCAACGGTATCACTGTGATTCTAGAAACTGGAGAGTCGGCATAGGGTGGGTCGCAGATGAAGGGTATTCAAATTGCGGCCGCTGTGGTGGTAATAGCGGTGGCGATCTTCGGGGCGGCTTTTTATCTTACTCAAAACAATGTTCCAACTGAAACTACTACCCCCAGCCAGACTACCACAGAAAGCCAGACCACAACTACTACGGAGCCAATTTCTGACGATTTCACCATGATTGAAGAGATGCTCAACGACCTAGAGAATTTCAGCCTTAACAACTTAGAAAGCGATTTTGGGATCGGCGCCATAGCGGGGAGCTGGGATTGAATTTTCGGCTCCCCTTCAAAATTTTTTAATTCTTGATGTCCGACAAAGTTTTGGAATAGTTTTTTATCCAGAAAAATAGATTGTAATGATTAATGGTGGTATGAACAACAGCGCAAAAATGACCGAACGAGCAAAGGTGCTGCTTGAGGCGCTTCCTTTCATACAGCAATTCCATGACAAAATTATTGTGGTGAAGATCGGAGGCCGGGTCATCAGCAACGAGGAAATGTTGAACCTGCTTTTACAGGATGTGGTCCTCTTAAAACTCTTCGGCATGAAAATGGTAATTGTCCACGGAGGTGGACCAGAGATAAGCGAGGAAATGCGAAAAAGTGGTGTTAGACCCAAGTTTATTGAAGGACTCCGCGTGACCGATGAAAAAACGATGGAAATACTGCACGAGCAGCTCGCCGGAAAGATTAACAAACAAATAGTTTTAGGAATCAATCATCACGGTGGAAAAGCCTTCGGGATTACAGGAATGGACGGAAACCTAATCCGAGCGCGTAAGCTCATTTATAAAACCACCACCAGCAAGGGGAAAGAGGTGGAAATCGACCTCGGACTGGTTGGCGAAGTGGAGAAAATTGACCCGGCGATTATCCATAACTTTCTTAAGGCCAGTTGCATCCCTGTGATTGCCCCGATTGGCATAGATGCAGAAGGGCGTAGCCTGAACATCAACGCCGACATGGTTGCCGCCGAGCTAGCCGGTGCGATACGTGCGAAAAAACTGGTTATAATAACTGATGTCATGGGGGTAATGAGAGATCCCAACGATGAAAAGACATTAATTTCAACGCTGACGTTGGATGAAATCCAGTCTTTGATCCAACAAGGCATCATCAAAAAAGGGATGATACCTAAAGTGGAGGCCTGTGCCAAAGCACTACAACTGGGCGTTGAACGCTGCCACATCATCAATGGAAACATACCCCATGTCCTGCTGCTCGAGATACTGACCGAAACCGGAGTTGGCACGATGATCATACGGGGCAAGTAAAATGGACGCTATTAAAATGACCGAGCGCTATATCGCCCCCACCTACAAACGCCAGCCCCTAACCATCGTGAAAGGGCGCGGTATGTTTGTGTGGGATTCTGAAGGAAGAAGATACTTGGACTTTGTCGCCGGAGTTGCTGTTTGCTCTCTAGGACACTGCCACCCTGAAGTTGTCAAGGCAATCACAGCGCAAGCAAAAAAGCTGATGCACATCTCCAACCTCTATCATATTCAGCCCCAAGCTGAACTCGCTGCTCTGCTGGCAAAAATAGCACCCAACTCGATCAGCAAATTCTTTTTTTGCAACTCGGGGGCAGAGGCAGTAGAGGCCGCTTTCAAGCTGGCGGTGAAGCATGCTAAAAAAGGAAGAATCATCACCATGCAAGGATCCTTTCATGGCAGGACGATAGCCACAGTGGGCGCCACTTGGAAACACTCTTACCGGGAGCCATTCAAGGCCCTGATCCCAAAGGTATTCGACTTCGTGCCGTTCAACGACCTAGCTGCCGTGGAAAATGCCATTAGTGAACAGACTGCAGCCGTCATCGTCGAACCGGTTCAGGGGGAAGGAGGCGTCAACATCCCATCCGATGACTATCTGCCCGGTCTGAGAAAAATCTGTGATGAGAACGGACTGTTGCTAATCTGCGATGAAGTTCAAACTGGGCTGGGGCGAACTGGCAAATGGTTTGCCTGCGACCACTGGAACGTGCTGCCTGATGTAATCACCATGGCCAAAGCGCTGGGTGGCGGCTTTCCCATCGGCTGTATGGGGGCCAAGGAGGAGGTTATGGAATCTTTCAGCCCGGGGGATCATGCTTCGACCTTCGGAGGAAACCCGCTGGCTTGCTCCGCTGCAATTGCCTCAGTGAAGACTATGCAGAGGCTAAAACTTCCCGAACGCGCGGCCAAAATGGGTAGATATTTTCTAAAACGTCTGAACGAACTCGCTGAAAAACATGAATGCATAAAGGAGGCCAGGGGCATCGGGCTTCTCTTGGGACTGGAAATGAAAGAGAAACCAATTGCAGATACTGTCGTGGCTAAAGCGCGGGAGCGAGGTTTTCTGATAAATTGCACCGCCGATAAAGTCCTGAGATTTGTTCCCCCGCTGATCGTCGAGCCAAAACACATCGATAACTTAATAAGCGAGCTTGATCGTATTATCGCAGAGGTTAAAAAATGAAGGGCCGCCACCTGTTAGCAATTCATGACCTGAACGCTGGAGAAATTGAATCGATATTGAACCTGGCCGAGAGCCTGAAGAAGGAGACCAAAGAAGGCAAAAGCCACGAAATTCTCCATGGAAAAACTCTTGGGATGATCTTTGCCAAACCCTCAACGAGAACCAGAGTCAGTTTTGAAACCGGCATGACACAATTGGGTGGCCACGCCATCTACTTGGGGATGAACGATCTCCAACTGGGCCGCGGTGAAACCATTGCCGACACCGCTCGAACGCTTTCCAGATATGTTGATGCTATTATGGCGCGGCTTTTCAAACACCAGGACGCTGAAGAACTCGCCAAGCATTCCAGCGTTCCGGTAATAAACGGGTTGACCGACCTTCATCACCCCTGCCAGGCGCTGGCCGATCTGATGACCATCAGAGAAAGATTTGGCAAGCTAAAGGGGCTTAACGTGGCTTGGGTTGGCGATGGCAACAACGTGTGTGTTTCCCTTATGGAAGGATGTTCGTTGATGGGCGCTAACTTCCATGTCGCGTGCCCGAGTGGTTATGAACCCCCCGCCGAAATAATCAATTGGGCTAAAAACAGCGCTGCCAAAAGCGGAGGTCTGGTTGAAATACAAACGGAACCAGAAAAGGCAGTGAGAAATGCTGATGTCATCTACACAGATGTTTGGGTATCCATGGGCCAAGAGGAGGAATCAAAAAAACGACTGGAAATTTTCAAAAAATACCAGGTAAACAGAAGTCTAATTGAAAAAGCCAACCCCAACGTCATCGTTATGCACTGCCTGCCTGCACACCGGGGTCAAGAAATCACCGATGAGGTAATAGACGGTCCACATTCCGCAGTCTGGGATCAGGCTGAAAATCGAATGCATGCGCAGAAAGCACTCCTTGTAGCACTGATCAAGGGGCTACCCTGAAGGATACCACCTGCTGTGTTGCATAAATAAGCGCAAAAATCTTTAAGCACTTCTTTGACTTGTCCCGTCGGGCTATTTTTCAAAAACCCTTCAAGTGCTCGCGCTCAATTTTATCAACAAGTTGTAGCAGAACGCCTTCAGCATCATCTCCCTTGCCATATTCTCGAA
>JACIWF010000049.1 GCA_014361095.1 Hadesarchaea archaeon
GATCCCGGTTCTGAGTCAGATTCCTTGGCTGGGTCCGATCCTCTTCCAGAATAACGTCTTGGTTTATCTGGCCCTGTTAGCAGTGCCCGTGGCGGGAGTTTTCCTTTACCGCACGACGCATGGTTTGAGGATAAGGGCGGTCGGTGAAAACCCAAGGGCTGCTGATTCACTGGGTGTGAACGTGGTCCGGACTCGCTTCATCTGCGTCGTCTTTGCCGGCGTGATGGGTGGACTGGCCGGAGCCTATCTTTCCATCGGGCACATGAACATCTTCCGTGAGGGCATGACTGCTGGCAGGGGCTACATCGTCCTCGCCCTGGTGATCTTTGGAACTTGGTCCCCCTACCGGGTTTTGGCGGGATCGTTGCTCTTCGGAGGGATAGATGCCCTGGGCTCACGTTTTCAGATTTTCAAGGTTGGCATCCCCTATCAGTTCGTGCTGATGCTGCCCTATGTGTTCACCATCATCGTTCTCATTCTGGTGTCTCTAAGGAGGGGCCTGGTGAGAGGGGCACCGGCGGCACTGGGAACTCCCTACGAGCGTTGAGGCGCTCAGAGTTCTACTATAGGCTGACGGTCAAGATCTATGGGTTGGTGTCCGGGATTTTTTCTCATACCTTAAATTTCCGCATACCTCGATTCTGGTGATTCTGTGGTAGGGAATGTAGGTTTCGCCTTCAGGCATCATCACCTTCAGGAACCCGGGGCCCAGTTCTATGATGTCCTTTCCACTAATTTCGCGCCTGTTTCCCGGAGCACCACGATGGACGATCGTTATCTTGACGTCATCGAGTTTTTCCCTGCCGCCCCACTTAATCTTGTTGAGAACTTCTCTGGCCCCCATAGGATTACCCGGACACGATTTCAGATTAATTCGATGGCTGAAAGTATCAGCTCGTCGGCGCCGTCATCCGCAGAGGGGCCGTGTCCCGGGTAGAGGCTTTTTGGCTTTAGTTCCGCCAGCCTTTTCAGAGATTGGGCGAGGTCACGGTAGCTTCCCGTGGGCAGGTCGGTCCTGCCTACATCGCCGTAGAAGACGGTGTCCCCGGAGAAAAGCGCGCCGAGGCGGGGTTCATACAAGCAGATGCTGCCCTGGGTGTGGCCGGGGGTATGGATTACCTCGAGCACGGATTTTCCCAGTTCTATCTTGCTGCCCTCCCGGAGTTCTTGTGTCACCTGCAAGGGTTCTGGGTGGGCGCCAAAGAGATGAGCCATGGTGACATGCCGGTCTCCCTTCCGGAGCAGGTCCGCCTCGGATTCATAGATGGCAATCTCACACCCTGCTTTCAAAAAATCCAAATCTCCTCCTGTGTGGTCGAAGTGGCAGTGGGTATTGATCAGGAGCTTGATATCACTTGGTTTCAATCCCAGTTGTTCCAGATTTCGGCGGACGATTTTGAAGTTCTGTCCAGTCCCGGCGTCGATGAGTGCAATGACTTCATCGATAATCAGGTACATGTTGGAGTCATAACCGATCCCGCCGATCTGATGTATCTCCATAGAAACCATCTTGATAGGTCGTCGACAGTAAAAATAATCCTCGCGAGATAAAAATTAATCGGGGAGC
Organism: Hadesarchaea archaeon; assembly: GCA_014361095.1. GTDB lineage: Archaea > Hadarchaeota > Hadarchaeia > Hadarchaeales > Hadarchaeaceae > Hadarchaeum. The sequence continues at coordinate 1,568 of JACIWF010000049.1, forward strand.
AGTTGAAGATGGCTTGGCCTCAATTTTGACCTTTTGCCGTTAACGAATTCAGCCTTCGTTAAAATATAGCAAGATAGCGGGGCAGCGAAATTGCAACTAGGTTATCACATTTTTCAGACCAACTTCTTCAGCAATTTTCAGCGCTTTAGAGAATTCTTCCTGCGTCAGACGTCTGTTTATTTCCTCAAACTGATCGGCGAGATAGCAGGCCCGATATTGATCCATGATGTTGACCCTCGTCATAGGACCAAGATTTTCGGCAATCCATTCTAGGACTGGACGGGTACAGCATTCCACGTGGTTTGGCAGGACCAGATGGCGGATGATTAACTCAGCGTCCCTGAAGGCTAGCCGGTGATTTCGCACCACGATTTCGAGGTAGCGGCTGACCTTTGAATATCGCTCGGCGCATTTGTCGTTGCCATACTTGAAATCGCTCAGGTAGATGTCCTGGGTGCCGGAGAGAAGTTCCATGGATTCAACTGAAAGATACATGTTCGAGTTCCAAACGCTGGGAATATTGGCCCGGCAAAGTTTCAGCGCTTCCAAAATGGTGTGCAGATTTGGTGTGGGTTCACCTCCCACGAAATTTACGTTTCTGGCTCCATCACCAGCGGCGTTTTCGATCAGTCTGGCTATAGAAGCGGGGGAGACCGGTACTCCTTCATCAGGAAACTGTGAGATGTCCCAGTTCTGACAATACTGGCATTTGAAGGTGCAGCCGCTGAAGAAGAGGGTATAACTGGGCACGAGCTCTGGCTCCTCCCCGTGATGCATGAACTCGGAGGAAATTCTGGAGACAGCCCCCACGCCGCAGAACCCCTTTCCACCGGCAGCTCTGTTGACTTGGCATCCCCGCTCGCAAAAGCGACAAGATTTCAGAATTCTCCGGGCCAGCTCAACCTTTAGGTCCAGAAGTGAGATCTCCGGCGTGGCCAGATTTTCCAGCCTCAGCTTTTTGGAATCCAACTTGGAGAGGATGTCGCGGAATTCCTTCATCCCCTCACTGTGGGTGCGCCAGAGCTCTTTGGTATTCGAGGAGAGAGGCACGTTGGCGGCCACGTGTTTGCACACCTGAAACCTGGCCGGTAGCTTTTTTTCCATTACTGCAAAGTAGCGGCGCAGGGCTGATCTCGCCCTCTCGTCCTTGAGCACCTCAACTGCGTCCGGCCGGAGAAGGCGCCACAAAGAAGCCACCAATTAGCATTAAATAAGCAGCGGTGTTAAAGAATTTCGCAGAGGATGACATGTTAGTCATATCCGGTTCTGCCTCGCCGAAGCTATCGGCAAAGGTGGCGAGCCTGCTCGGTGCCGAGCTGGTTAACGCCGAGGTTAGACGTTTCCCTGACGGAGAGATTTACGTCAGGGTGGATGCTGAGTTGAGGAGAAAGCCGGTGGCGATCATCCAGTCGACCTGCCCTCCTCAGAACGACAACCTGATTGAGCTCTTGCTTCTGCTGGATGCAGCCAAGGATCTCGGGGCGAAGAGGATCATCGCGGTCGTGCCCTATCTCGCCTATTCCCGGCAGGACAAGCAGTTCAAGCCAGGCGAGGCCGTAAGCCTGCGCACGGTGAGCAAGTTGATCAGCCAGTCGGGGGCGGAGGAGCTGATCACCGTGGATATCCACCAGGAGGAGACGCTCGGCAATTTTTCCATCCCGGCATTCAACCAGACGGCCATGCCCCTGATCGGACGTTACCTGAGAAACCTGAATCTTGAGAACCCCATCATCATCGGCGCCGACCAAGGATCAATAAAGCGCGCCACCAGGGTAGCCCTTGAGCTTGGGGCGGAGCACTATTTCCTTGAAAAGAGGCGGATCTCTCCCGAAAATGTGATAGTTTATCCCAAGAATCTGGAAGTCAAAGGACGCGACGTCGTGATGGTCGACGATATCGTCAGCACCGGTGGAACCATAATCGGCGCGGCCAAGATCCTGCAGGAGCAAGGGGCAAGGGAAGTTTACGTTGCCTGCGCGCATCCGGTCTTGGCCGGCAACGCTGCGCAGAGGCTGAAGGAAGCCGGCATTAAGCAGATAATCGCCACCGACACCATTGAGAAGGACGTGAGCGTGGTTTCGGTCGCGCCGTTAATCGCAGAGCTTATAAAGTAGGGTTTTTGGATGTCAAGGCTAATGTTCGTGCTCTCCGGTGAGCATAGGACGTTGCCGGCGGCGGAGGTTGAGGCCGCCATCAAGGCCGAGCGCAGGTCATTCAAGGAGGTGGAGCGGCTTGATCAGGTCCTCGTGCTGGAGACGAAGGCAAATCCTGAAATCCTCGCCTCGCGTTTAGCCATGTGCCGTGAGATCTGCCATCACCTCTGCACCTCAGGAGCTACCGAGGAGGAGATCTTAGGGGCCGTGGGCAGCTCAGATGTAGTTGATCTCATTCCTCATGGAAAGACGTTCGCGGTCAGAGTCGAGAGGGTGAAGAGGAGTTCTCCCTCGCTGGACACAATTGAACTCTCAAAAAAAGTTGCCGGCGCGATTGCGGAGGAAATTGAGTTCAAGGTGGATTTGGTTCGCCCCCAGATAGAACTGCTCGGAGTTCTGACCGGCGATTCCTGCGTCTTCGGAATCACCGCCGCCCGGGTCGACAGAAAACAGTTTACGCGGAGGAAGCCCACAACCAGGCCAGCTTTTCATCCCGGCACACTGGAACCGTTGCTGGCCAGGTGTATGGTGAACTTGGCCCGGACTCCGAGGGGCGGGGCTTTTCTGGACCCGTTCTGTGGAGTCGGCGGCATCTTGCTTGAGGCGGGCATCATTGGCGCCAAGCCGATCGGTGTGGATATAGAGGAGAAGATGGTTGAAGGTGCCAGGGTCAACCTTGAGGCCATGGGCATTCAGGACTACAAGCTCTCGGTCGGTGACGCCCGCAGGCTGCCGCCGCTGCTGGTGGATGCAGTTGCCACCGACCCTCCCTACGGACGCCAGTCGAGCACGGCTGGGATGAAGCTTGAGGAGCTTTACCGTGAAGCACTGCCCTCGATAGCCGGAGCCTTGAAGAAGAGGGGTTTTCTTTGCATAACTTCACCAACTGGACTGGAGCTGGAAGATCTTGCAGCCAGCGCCGGGCTGATCAAAGTTGAACAGCACGAGCAGAGGGTGCACCGCAGCCTGACGCGGCAGATCTATGTCTTCAGGAAAAAATAGCTGCACCTATTTAGCCCCCGTGCGGCATTTAAGTTTGAGATACCATGAAGCTGATCTTTTTGGGAACAAGTGGAAGCATCCCGACCTCACGGCGCAACATTCCGGCGATAGCGCTGAAGCTGAATGGGGAGCTCTTGCTCTTTGATGTCGCTGAAGGGACACAGCGGCAGATGGCCATGGCCCATCTCAGCCCCATGAAGGTCTCCTCCATATTCATAACCCATCTTCACGGCGACCACTTCCTCGGGCTGGCCGGGCTGGTTCAAACGATGTCTTTGCTCTTCCGCAGCGAGCCGCTCGAAGTTTACTGCCCGGCCGGGGAGCGGGAGCGGCTGGAGACTTATCTCAGAATACCACACTACACCCTCACCTTCGATGTAGTCGTCCAGGAGCTAAGACCCGGCGATGAAGTCCGCCGCAGGGGCTACCGGGTGCTGACCTCCGAGGTCGATCATCCCGTGCCCTCGTTGGCTTACGCGGTTGTGGAGGACAATCGACCAGGCCACATAGATGTCAGGCGGGCGGAGGAGCTGGGGTTAAAACCGGGTCCAGATTTTGCGCGGCTAAAGGCAGGACAGAGCGTCAGGCTGAAGGACGGGACCATCGTCACCCCCGAACAGGTGATTGGTCCCACTAGGCCCGGGAGAAAGATAGTATATACCGGGGATACTAGGCCGAGCGATCGCATAGTCGATTTTGCCAGAGGAGCCGATGTTCTCATTCATGACTGCACGCTGGCCGATGATCTGGTGGACAAGGCCGAGGAGAATTCCCACTCAACCCCGAGCCAGGCGGCTGAGGTGGCCAAGCGCGCCGGGGTCAGGCAGCTGATACTGATGCACATCAGCCCCCGCTATGAGGATGATTCAGTTCTCCAGGAGCAGGCGAGGAAGATCTTCCCGAACACCTTGGTGGCTCGAGATTTCATGGTCATCGAGGTCCCGCTTCGAGACAATGTTTAGCTGGGGTTCCAGCAGGGATCCACGGTAATTAATCCTTAAATTATAGGAACCTTATAGACAAACATGGGTAATTTCCAGGTCACGGGTAAACCGCTAAGAGCTGCGTGTTTATTTTGTGACCTGGATCGAGTGGGAGAAAAATGGGAAGCAGGTCGAGCAGAGGAAAGGACGCAGGCGATCAGTCAGAACTGCAGCGGCTTTTAGATCTTAAGAATTCATCCCAGCCCATCGTGATCCATGATCGCAGGGGAAGGATCATGGTCTGGAGTCAGGGAGCCGAAAGGCTGTTGGGCCATGCTCCCGAGGAGATGGTGGGTAAAAACTTTTCCAAGGTTTTAGCCGAGGACATCAGATTAGAAGACAAGGCAATTTTTGGCCAGGCACTATCTGGTGAGCCGGGTAGTTATGGGTCTCGTCTGATGACAAAGGACGGCCGCACCATAGTTGCAGATATCCTTGCTCTGCCTTGGAAAGATGCCTCAGGCAAAGTGGTTGCCATCGTCAGGTTCATTGGAGGCCCCACCGAGCGCAGGAAACTCGAGGGCAAAGTTGGGATATCTGAAGAGGAGCAGCGGTTAATTCTGGACGGCATTCAGGAGCTGATCGCCTATCAGGATCTGGAGAACCGGGTTCTCTGGGCCAACTTGGCGGCGGGAAGGGCGGTGGGCCAGACACCGGATGAGCTGGTGGGACGATTCTGTTATGAGATATGGCATCAGCGTGAATCGCCCTGTGAAGGTTGCCCAGTGGTGAAGGCTAGAGAAACGGGCCGGCCGCAGGAATCCGAAATTGCCTCCGCAGATGGCAGATTCTGGCACATCCGGGGCTACCCCCTCGTGAACAAAATGGGTAAGGTTTTCGGAGTTATTGAGATCACCTCGGAAATTACCGAGCGCAAGCTTATGGAGCGACAGACGAGGCTAGCGCGTGAAATGGCCGAGGGCATCGTGGAAACCGTTCGGGAACCACTTTTGGTATTGGATGCTGATCTAAGGGTTGTCTCAGCCAACCGGGCCTTCTACCACACTTTCTCGACGACTCCTGGGGAGACGGAGGGTCGTTTGGTTTTTGAGCTGGGCAACCAGCAGTGGGACATCACCCAGCTTAGGGAACTGTTAGAGAAGATATTGCCTCAAAATACCTCCTTCCAGGATTTTGAGGTGGACCATGAGTTTCCCAAAATCGGGCGCAAAATCATGCTGTTGAACGCCCGCCGGATATACACGAGGGGCAATAAAACTCAGTTCATCCTACTTGCTTTTGAGGACATTACCGAGCGCAGGCAGGCTGAGAAGGCGCTGCGCGAGTCCGAGGAGAAATACCGGGGCATCGTCAACGGTACTTCCGATGTGGTGTTGCAGATAGATCTGGAAGGTAACTTCTTGTACATGAACAAGAGCTTCGAGAAGGAGACCGGTTACTCGTTTGAGGAAATCAAGGGCAGAAACATCAGAGACTTCCTTACTCCTGAATCCTACCAAAAAGCGATGGAAAGGCTGGCAAAGTGGAAGCAGGGCGTGAAATCATTGCCTCCCTATGAGGTACAGGTTGAGGCCAAGGGAGGGAGAAAGGTGTCGTTTGAAGTCAGCACCAACCCCGTCCTTAAGGAGGGAAAGCTCGTGGCCATAAACATTTTGGCCAGAAACGTCACCGAGCGCAAGCTGGTTGAGGAAAAGTTGCGAGCGAGCGAAGAGAAGTACCATTCGCTGGTGGAATCATCTGATGACTCGATTTATCTTTTGGATCGTGACCTTAGGTTCCTCTTTGCCAACAGAGCGGCGCTGTTTCGGTTGGGTTTGCCTTTGGATGAGGTGGTGGGCAGATCTTTCGCCGAGATCTATTCGGCCGAGGCAGCGAAAAGACTTGGTGAGGCGGTGAAAAAGGTCTTGGAAACAGGAGGGGCGGTGCAGCAGGAACACTGGAGCGAGAGACTTCAGGGGGCCTTCCTCAGGACGATAAGCCCGGTTAGAGATCCAACGACGGGAGAGATAACTACTTTCACCGTGGTCTCCAAAGAGATCACCTCCCTTAAGATGATGGAGGCCTCCCTTCGCGAGTATGGGGAGAGACTGAGGGCGATAATTGACTTTTCTCCGGACGCCATCATCATAACAGATCTGGAAAACAAGATAATCGACTGCAACCGCGCCGCCATGAAGATGCTCGAAGTTTCAGGAAAGGAGGAGCTGGTCGGCAAGGATATTCTGGAGATAGTTTCACCGAGGACGAAGAAGCTGCTGGTTAAAGAAATCGTGGAGGCGAGGAAGCAGGGCGTTAAAAAGGACCTGAGGCATGATCTGGTAAATGGTTTCAGAATTCCCACCGAGATTTCCATCTCCTCCATACCGGATTCAACGGGCAAGCCCCAATCACTACTGTTCCTGATAAAGGACATCACGGAAAGGGAAAGGGCCGAGGAAAGGATGCGGGAGTTCATCTATAAGGTGAACAACATCTCGCTAGGTGATTGCTGTATTCACAGTTCCCACAAGGCGGCCTACACCATCTTTACTCAGCTGACCTTGCACGGCGTCCCCGGCATCTGTTTTACCCGGAAAAAACCGGAGGAGCTGGCCAGCTACGGAATACCCCGGGAGAGGATGGTATTGGTTTCAGCGACGCCGGTACCCGGGTATGAGAACGTTGATGGTCTTCAGCAGGTCAGCCTCAGGATCGCCGAGTTTCTCAAGGAAAACAGGAGATCGGTGGTTTTGCTGGACGGCCTGGAGTACCTAGTGAGCAGGTCTGGCTTTGACGCCGTTTACCAATTCCTGCAGGAAAAGCGCTTCAGCTTCCATGGGAACGAAGCGGTCCTTCTCATCCCGGTTAATCTGTCCATTTTTACCGAACGTGAGCGAGCCCTCATTGCCACCGAGGTCAACATCATCGGTTAAATGGAAGCTATAAGGACAGATGGGCTCAGGCTGGAGTTTCCGTTCATTATTTTCACGTAACCCTCTTTTCGTCATCGCCCATTGCTACTAGGCTGCTATTATTTTTAGGCTTTTGAGAAGGAACCGGTCGGGTCAGAAAAGCGATTTTGGAGAACAGCCTCAGCGATTGGGCCGGCCCGCCTTCCTCAAGCTGCCGCCCTTGGAGAGGTATTCATCTATAGCCCTTGCTGCCCTCTTGCCATCACCAATTGCGGAGATCACCGTTGCTGAGCCCCTGATGATGTCGCCGCCAGCAAAGATTCCCTCGCGGCTGGTGGCACAGGTTTTTTCGTCAACCTCAAAATAGCCCCATTTGTTGGTCTTGACTCCCGTGGCGCTTCTGGCCACCAGCGGGTTGGCCATGGTTCCGATGGCGTCAATCACCATGTCGACCCTGATGACGAAGTTGGAGTTCTCGATGGGGATCGGCTTCCTCCTTCCCGTTTCGTCCGGCTCGCCTAGCTTCATCCTGATGCACTCCATACCCGTCACGTTGCCCTTGTCATCGCCCAGAATTCTAACCGGCAGCGTCAGGAAGTCCAAGATCACGCCCTCCTCCTCCGCGTGAACGATTTCCTCCTTTCTCGCCGGGGCCTCATCTCTGGTCCTCCTGTAGACGATGTGCACCTCCTTGGCTCCCAGCCTGAGTGCAGTTCTGGCGGCATCCATCGCCACGTTTCCCGCGCCAATGACCGCGACCTTTTCCCCGACCTTAATCGGTGTGTCGTACTCGGGGAAGAGATAGGATTTCATCAGGTTTGAACGGGTGAGAAATTCATTCGCCGAGTAA
>JACIWF010000005.1 GCA_014361095.1 Hadesarchaea archaeon
CTCCTGTTCTTCCACAGGAATTATCCGCACCCTCCCCCGATTTTTAACTCGGGTTTCTGCACGGATCCCCGTTGCCCGTAGGCTCCGGTTTGACCTCCTCTGCGGGCTACCATCCCCGCCGAGATAAAAGTAGAAGTTGTTTTTATTTAAGGATTTTTTGTAAAATGGAGATATTTCCATTTCAGGAATTGGGCTCCTGGCATTCAACCCGTAAAATTGGCTTAAAGCAGCTTTGGGCAAATTTTTTGTCCAAGTAAGCCCAGATTTTTACCGATTCTCTTGCCAGCCAATGTCACCCCCGAATATAAGAAAGCGGAGGAGCGCTATCTCCAAGCTAGGACTCTGGAGGAAAGGATCAAGGCCACGGAGGAAATGATCCGCGTAGCGCCGAAGCATAAGGGTTCAGAGAAGCTGTTGAGGACGCTTAAGCACCGTCTGGCAAAATTGCGGCTGGAGCTGGAGGAGAAGCGTGAGAAAAAGGTCTGCCGAGGCAGTGGGCCTAGCTTTTCGGTTAAAAAAGAGGGAGCCGCGCAGGTGGCTCTGGTAGGCCTGCCAAACTCAGGAAAGTCGAAAATTCTGCAGGAACTTACTAGCGCCCGCGTTGAGGTTGCCGATTATCCATTCACCACCAGATATCCTGTGCCCGGCATGATGCAGTTTGAGGATGTACAAATTCAGCTGGTCGAGGTACCCGCTATAGTCGAAGGTTCAAGCTATGGTCGGGGCCTCGGCGCCCGTCCTCTTAGCGTCGCCCGGAACGCGGACGCCATTGCACTCGTCGTCGATGCTTCTGATGACCCGGTCAAACAAATCCGGATCTTGCTTGGTGAATTGGATGCTGTGGGCGTCAAGCTGAATTGCAGGCCGCCAAAGGTCACCATCGAAAAACGTTCCAGTGGCGGTATTGAAATAAAAGGAGCGAAACTGGTTGAGGGCGGGGAGATTGAGATAAAGCGAATTCTGCAGGAGCACCGCATCCATAATGCTTTTGTTGTGGTTGAGGAGCCAATTACTCCGGATGAATTTGAGGAGGCCCTTTCGGAATCAAATGTTTATCCCAAAGGGTTTATTCTGTTGAATAAGTTCGATGCCCCCGGCGCCGATGAAAAGCTGGAAAAAATTAAGCAAGAGTTCGGGGGCATGCTTGAAGTACTGCATACTGGTGAAAAGCTGGAAGATTTGAAGAGACGAATTTACCAGCAGCTCGACATGATACGTGTCTACACTAAGAAGCCAGACGAGAAACCTGCGGAACGACCTCTAGTTTTACCTCGAGGCTCAACAGTTCTGGATGTTGCCCGTTCAGTCCACAAGGATTTTGCCAAGGAGTTGAAGTTTGCTAAAGTTTGGGGATCGACCAAGTTTCCCGGGCAGCAGGTTACCAAAGACTACGTGCTTGAGGACAAGGACATAGTTGAATTGCATATCTGATCAGTGAGAAGATTTCATAAAAGGTTATATATACGGTAACACAACTCTTGAAAGCAGCAAGTCTATTAAATAGGAGAAAAATCATTGGGTTGGAGTGGTGTAAAAATGCCATTGAGACCGGCCAGGTGCTATAAGCGGTTCAGCGGCCCAGCTTATACTAGACGTGAGTTCGTTAAGGGCGTCCCAGCCGTGCGAGTGACTTTCTTTGACATGGGTAATCCAAAGGGGGAATTTGATGTGGTGATGTCGTTGGTTCTGACAGAAGCCGGGCAGATAAGGCACAATAGCCTTGAGGCGGCAAGAGTTGCGGCCAATCGTTTGCTGGAGCAAGCTGCCGGCAAAGACAACTATCACTTAAAGATCAGGGTTTACCCCCACCAAGTCCTTCGTGAGAACCCGATTGTTATGGGTGCAGGTGCCGATCGCGTTTCTGACGGGATGAGAAGGGCCTTTGGAAAACCGATTGGTACTGCCGCTCGAGTCAGCGTTGGACAGAAACTGATAACGGTGAGCTGTAAGAAGGAGTTCGCCAAGGCGGCCAAGGAGGCGCTACACAGGGCCAACTTGAAGATCCCCTTTAAGACCAAGATAATCGTTGAGAAAGGCCAAGAGTACCTTCAGTGAATTTTCATTTTTTAGGTCCTAGCGCGGCAAGCAGCTCGTAGATTATTCTCGCCGCGACGAAGGAAGTGGTTCCGTCGTCATGCGGTGGAACTAGCTCGACAACATCAAAACCCGATATATCCAGTTTGCCAAGTTCCCTTAGAATCCGAAGAAGGTCGATTGTGGATAGGCCGCCCGGTTCTGGTGTTGAGACTCCCGGGGCAAAAGCAGGATCCAGAACATCAAGGTCAATTGAAAGATAAACTTTTGATTTTTTCGCAATTTCTTTTACATGAGAAACTATTACTGTAGGTTCTTCAATTATCTCTTCCACCGAATAGGCCAAAATTCCGGCCTTTTTGGCGAATTCAGCCTCATCCTTTGAGCAGGATCTTACCCCGAGTTGTATTAGTCGATTGGCAGGTAGATGGTCAAGAACTCTGCGCATAACTGTAGCATGGCAGAGTTTATCACCCAAGTAGTCGTCACGCAGATCTCTGTGGGCGTCGAGGTGTATCACGATCACATCATCAAAAGGTTTTATGGCGAAGTAGGAAATCGTGTGCTCTCCACCCATAATCGCAGGAATCTTACCATCAGCTAAAATCTTTTTGACGGTGTTATTGATTCTAGCTCCAGTTATTGCCAGGTCGGCGGGTGTGACCATTATGTCCCCAATGTCGGTGATGTTAATCTTTTCAAAGACGTCAACGCCAGCGGACATTACATAAGTCTCAAGGTTCGCCGATGCCTCCCTTATTTTAGCGGGTGCGAATCGGTATCCGGGCCGGTAGCTTGAAGTGGTATCCACCGGTGCGCCTAGGAAAACCACTTGGGATTTTTCGTAGGGGAAATCGAAACCGCCGAAGCCAGGTCTTATCGGAATCAGGTCTTCAAACGTCATTTAGATCACGAACCCTCATACCTGCGTTTAACCTTATGGGGCAAAGATTTTTAAGTCTGGTAGCACGCTAAACCTCTTGGGATGACATGGCAAAAAGACTTTATTTCTTTGATGAAGGCGATGGCAACAACAAGAGGCTGTTGGGAGGTAAAGGAGCGGGATTGTGCACGATGGCCCAGCTGGGTCTGCCGGTTCCTCCTGGCTTTGTGATTACCACTGAAGTTTGCCAGCAATATTATGAAGCCGGTGGAAAGCTCCCCGATGGGTTAATGGATGAAGTGATTATGGCGATGAAAAAACTCGAGAAAATAACAGGGAAAGGTTTTGGTGATCCGAAGAATCCACTGTTGGTTTCCGTTCGCTCCGGGTCCATGTATTCGATGCCCGGTATGATGGATACTATACTTAATCTCGGTTTGAACGATGAAACCGTTGAGGGTCTGGCCAAGCTCACGAACAATGAGAGATTCGCCTATGACGCTTATCGTCGTTTCATTCAGATGTTCGGGAAAATAGTCCTCGGTGTGGATGGTAGAAAGTTTGAGGAAATTTTTGAGGGAGAAAAAGAAAAGGTCGGAGCCAAGTTTGACACCGATCTCAATGCCAGCCACCTGAAGGAGATCGTTAGAAAGTTTAAAGAGTTGGTTAAAAAAGAAACCAACCAAGATTTTCCCAGCGATCCGATCAAGCAACTTGAGCTGGCCATCAGAGCGGTCTTTGCATCCTGGCAAAACAAGCGCGCTGCCGAGTATCGGAGATTTTACAAGATCCCTGATTATCTCGGAACCGCGGTTAATGTGGTGACGATGGTCTTTGGAAACATAGGTGAGGACTCCGGTACTGGCGTGGCCTTCACAAGGGACCCATCAACTGGAGAGCGCAGACTTTTTGGTGAGTTCCTCTTTAACGCGCAGGGGGAGGATGTGGTCGCCGGCATAAGAACACCACTTAAGATAGATGATTTGAATCGCAGGTATCCGGAGATCTACAAAAAGTTGGTTGAGATTGCAGAGAAGCTGGAGCGCCATTATCGGGACATGCAGGACATTGAATTCACCGTTGAGCGGGGCAAGCTTTACATGCTTCAGACGAGGGCCGGCAAAAGAACTGCTCAGGCCGCAGTGAAAATAGCGGTCGACATGGTGGTCGAGGGCCTGATCAAAAAGGAAGAGGCGCTTCTGCGCATCGAGCCCAGCCACATCGAGCAACTTTTGCACAAGCAGGTTGACCCTAAGGCGAAGGTCACCATTATCGCCAAGGGATTGAACGCCAGCCCCGGGGCAGCGGTGGGCAAGGTAGTTTTCGATTCTGAGCGGGCCAAGGAGATGGGCGAGGCAGGCGAGAAGGTCATTCTCGTGCGCCCTGAGACCAGCCCTGATGATGTTGGCGGCATAATCGCTTCCCAGGGAGTTTTGACTTCGAGAGGTGGCGTCACCAGCCATGCGGCCGTGGTAACTAGGGGATTGGGGAAGCCGGCAGTGGTTGGTTGTGAGGCCATAAAAATCGATACCGAGGCTCGATGTTTCGAAGCAAATGGAACGGTGGTTAAAGAGGGGGACCTGATAACAATAAACGGGACCACTGGTGAGGTCATCTTAGGCGAGGCTCCGTTGATTGAGCCAAAGATGTCGCCCGAGCTTTTGGCCATCCTCTCCTTTGCTGACGAGGTGAAGAAACTTCAAAATTGGGCAAATGCCGATTATCCAAGGGATGCTAAAAAGGCCAGAGAGCTGGGAGCCCAAGGAATAGGTCTCTGCCGCACCGAACACATGTTTTTTGAGCGGGACAGGTTGCCGCTCGTGCATGAGATGATCTTGGCTAAGACCAAGGAGGAAAGAAGGAAGCCTCTTGAAAAACTCCTTGAAATCCAGAAGAATGACTTTAAGCAGATTCTTGAGGTCATGGATGGTTTACCTGTTATCATCAGATTGCTGGATCCACCGCTTCATGAATTTCTACCCAAATATGAAAAATTGCTGGAGGAAGTTATCGAACTCAGGCTGAAGGGCACTGATCCTGAAACACTCAAGAAAAAGGAAGAGCTGCTGAAAAGGGTCGAGGGCATGCGCGAGGCCAACCCCATGATGGGGCTCCGCGGCTGCAGGCTCGGCATAACTCACCCCGACATCAATGAGATGCAGGTGAGAGCAATCTTTGAGGCGGCCTGTGAGCTGAAGCGGGAGGGTAAAGATCCCAGGCCAGAGGTGATGATCCCACTGGTCGGCCACGTTAATGAGCTGAAGGTCATCAGGGAGCAGCTGGAGAAGGTTGCGCACGAAGTAATGCAGAAACATGGTGTAGATGTGAAATACAAGTTCGGCACGATGATTGAAGTACCTCGAGCCGCACTCACTGCCGATGAGATTGCAGAGTATGCTGAGTTTTTCTCCTTTGGGACAAACGATTTGACCCAGATGGTCTACGCCTATTCGAGGGATGACGCGGAAGGCAGATTCCTCTTCCAGTATGTGGAGCGCGGGATCCTTGAGGCTGATCCCTTCCAGAAGTTGGATCGAAAGGGCGTGGGGAAGCTCATGAAGATAGCGGTGGAGCTGGGCAGAAGCAAGAGACCAGACCTAGAGATAGGTATTTGTGGAGAGCATGGTGGTGACCCCTCATCAATAGAGTTTTGCCATGAGCTGGGTTTGAATTATGTTTCCTGTTCTCCATTTAGGATACCTGTGGCTAGACTGGCGGCCGCTCACGCTGCGATCAAATCAAAAGAGGCGGAAAAGCAAGCATACACCATAGCCTAAGATTCATTTTAAATTAGGAGTTAGTTTTTAGCGTGATCTGAAGCGGAAATCTTAATTGTGTTTACACTATAAATTCAACCCCAGCGATGGGTAGAAATGGTGAGCCTAGTGGGTAAACTGGAGAATATGTTGAGCCCAAAGGTCGTGGCGTTGATTGGCGCTAGTGAAAAAGAGGGGACGATCGGTAACCAGATTATGAAAAATCTCCTTGCTGGGAAGGAGAAAAGAAAAGTTTACCCGGTAAATCCCACCTATCAAACCGTGTTGGGGTTAAAGTGCTTTCCGAGTATAACCCAGGTACCGGAACATGTTGATTTGGCCGTGATCGCAATACCGGCCAAGAGTGTTCCCGCCGTTGTTGACGAGTGCGGAAGGTGCGGCGTTGATGGTATCGTTATCATCTCCTCCGGGTTCAGGGAGGCAGGGGAAGAGGGCGCGAAGCTGGAGCTGGAAATAAAGAAATTGCAGGAAAGATATGGTTTTAGGATTCTTGGCCCCAACTGCCTCGGATTCATCCGGCCTCATGATTCGATTAATGCCACTTTTTTGAGGAGCCAGCCAGAGCCGGGCGAGATAGCCTTCATCTCGCAGAGCGGAGCCTTGGGTTCCGCGATCTTGGATTGGGCGGTCAGCACCCACATTGGCTTCAGCATGTTTGCCTCGCTGGGCTCGATGCTCGACATTGATTTCGGCGATTTGATAGATTATCTCGGAGAGGATCCGCACACGCGGAGCATAATAATCTACATGGAAGGGGTTGGTTCAGCCAGGAAGTTCATGAGCGCTGCCAGGGGATTCGCTCGAACCAAGCCAATCATTATCCTCAAGCCCGGAAAGTATGCCGAGAGCGCCAAGGCAGTTAAATCGCACACGGGGGCGCTTGCCGGGAATTTTGAAATCTATCGAGCCGCGTTCAGAAGAGCCGGCGTTTTGAGAGTTGACGAGATCGAGGACCTTTTCAACTGCGCCAGCGTGCTGGATTCAAGGTACCTACCGGCCGGGCCGAACATTGCCGTGATAACCAACGCCGGTGGTCCCGGGGTGATAGCGGCCGATGCCATAATAGACAATTTTGGAGAAATAGCTGACTTATCTGAAGAAACCATAGCTGCCTTGAACAAAGTTTTGCCGCCGCAGTGGAGCAAGGGCAATCCTGTTGATATCCTTGGTGACGCCGATGTTGAGAGATATTGTAAGGCGTTGGAAGCTTGTCTTAACGATCCCAAAATAGATGGCATCGTGGTTCTCTATACTCCGCAGGGTGCTGCCAAATCCACTGATCTGGCCAAGAGAGTCGTCGAAATTGCCGAAAAGAAGATTAAGCCCATCCTTACTGTTTGGATGGGTGAAAATGAAGTTGAAGAAGCAAGGAGAATATTCTATCAAAATGACGTGCCCACCTATCCCACTCCGGAGAAGGCGATAAAGACCTACATGTACATGTACAAATACAAGCGCAATTTGGAACTACTTTATGAGACGCCTGAAGAACTTTCAGTCGACCTCTCCCCACCCAGGAGCCACCTGAAGCTCATCATCAGAAGAGCCGTTGCTGAAGGGAGGACCAATCTCACCCAAGCAGAAATTGACAAGTTTTTCGATGCCTATCGGATTCCTAGACCAGAGGCCCATCTAGCGAAGAGCGAGGATGAAGCCGTTGCCGCCGCCTCTCATCTGGGCTATCCGGTTGTTCTGAAGATAGCATCTCCTGAGATAATTCATAAAACCGACGTTGGCGGCGTCGTCGTGGGGATAAATTCTGAGGAAAGTTTGAGGAGGAGTTACCGGGAGCTGCTGGAATCGGTTAAAAACGCCGCGCCTAAGGCAAGGATCGAAGGGGTCTACGTTCAAAAAATGAAGAAGTTCGACTATGAGTTGATTCTCGGCGCCAAAAAGGATAAGGACTTTGGTTCGGTGATTCTGTTCGGACAGGGAGGAATAGGTGTTGAGTTCTACCGTGACTTCTCGATAGCTCTGCCTCCATTGAACCAGACATTGGCCCGAAGGTTGATGGAGGAGACCAAAATTTACCGCGCCATTTCCCGCGGGATAAGGAACAAGCCTCCATTGGACATGAAGGCTCTGGAGGAGATTCTCGTCCGATTTTCCAACCTAATAGTCGACTTTCCCGAGTTCGCTGAGATCGATATTAACCCCCTCGCGGCTTCAAAGGATGAAATCACCGCCCTCGATGCCAGGGCCACCATCGACGTCGAAGCGTTGAAACAGACCGATCCCTACGCACATCTATCAATTTTACCTTATCCCACGAAGTATGTTGTGCCCTGGAGATTGAAGGATGGGACAGAGGTTCTTCTCAGACCGATCAGACCTGAAGATGAAAAGATCGAATATGAATTCATCAAAGGGCTTTCCGAGGAGACCAGCAGGTTCAGGTTTTTCAGGATAATAAAGGAGCTGTCTCATGAAGATCTGGTGCGGTTCTGCAATATAGACTACGACAGAGAAATGGCGATAATCGCGGAGATCACCGAGGGAGGAGTGAAGAAGGAGATTGGGGTGGCTAGGCTGATCACCGAGCCAGGTAAGAAGCGCGGCGAGTTTGCGATTGTTCTGGCCGATAAATACCAAGGGAAGGGTCTGGGTACCAAGCTGATGGACATGCTCATCGAAATCGCCCAGGAGAAGGGGCTGGAGAGCATCTACGGTGTTATCATGCGTGGGAATAAGAAGATGATCCGGTTGGCGCAGAAGATGGGTTTCACCATTAGACCGTCGGAGGAGGGGTATATAGCCACTTTAAATCTCGTTTGAGGTTCTATTTTTCAACACTGATTTCTATTTTTTTCCAGTCCTTTTTAATGCCGCGGAGCGAGGTCACTGCTCCAACTATAGCACCGCTTAATATTTTCATGACGAACTCGTTCAGTTCAATTTCCTCGCCATCGACCGAGAGCTTGACGTTCACTCCATCACCAGCTTAATTTTGGGGGTCAGGATAAAAAGAAATTTGTCACGGGCATGATTTCAGCCCAATAAACTTAACAAAAAGTAAAGTTTAAATAACATAATGTAATCTATGTTTAACATGGTGGGAGGGTGGCTGTTCGTTACAATTCTTGTAGACGGGCAATAATGGTAGCAGTTGCCGGTCTTGTTGCTTTGTCGGCCATCACCGGTGAATTTTTAATAGCGTTGTTTTCGGTGGTTGCCGGTCTGCTGTTTTTGTACCTGCTCAAAAGTAGAGCTGGGAGGGCACTCGTTGATGAAAGAGCCTATAAAATAAGCGAGGTGGCATCTAGAAGGACGATTCAGGTCGTTGGCATAGTCTCCGCAATTGTTGGGCTCTCCATGGTTGGATTGAGCAGGATCGGGTATCCGAAGCTTTTGGAAGCTGGTCTTTCGCTCGCCTATTTTTCAGCCATTTTGATTTTGACGTATATCGCATTTTACCGATACTACGCCAAGAAGTTTGGGGATTAGCGATTATGAAAAATAGACTCAAGGTTTACCGGGCGATGCATGATTTGACCCAGGAGGATCTTGCGGAGAGGCTGGGGGTGACGAGGCAGACCATAATAGCCATTGAAAAGGGAAAATATGACCCATCGCTGTCGCTGGCTTTCAAAATAGCCCGATTTTTTAAAAGTAAGATTGAGGATATTTTCATTCCAGATGGGGAGGAAACCTAGTTTTTTCAGTTTGCCTATTTTAGCGGCGGCTGCATCTTGAGAAAGTGTTCTCACTTTTTTCAAAAATGCTTAAATCTCACATAGGTGCGGGGAGAGGATTCGCGCCCCCTTTTTCTGGCAAATTAAGGCCGAAGGCGGTTTTAAATCTTTTTCTCGTCTCTTGACGGCCTATTTTGAGCCATCAAACATGAACCCCCGGTGATGTTCCGGCCTCTGGCGAGCGGTTCGCGTGGTGTTCGGTTGCAAAATATATTGCAATCAACACCGCGTCCGTGACATTTCGGTTCGTTTTTTTCGCAATCCAAAGTTATCTTTTCCATACTTGAGAAAAATGGGGAAGGGATTTTTAAAATTTAAAAATTTTTAGAGAACCCAAAAACATATAGGCGATTACCTCGCAGGATTTTATGGAGACAATACCTAATGAAGATGCTAAATTCAGAAAGCGGCCAATTCTTTTCTGGTAAGATTCTGTACATTTTACTAACATTAATTCTAATCCTCTCCGCTGTCCTGTTTGTCCTCCCTGGTTTACTGGTTGACTATTGGTGGTTCGAATCCATAGGATATCTTCAAGTTTTCATGATAAATCTCGAGTATCGGCTTCTCCTATTTTTCGTTGGCTGGATAGCGGCCTCGTTTTTTCTACTGCTCGCTTGGAGAACAGTCAAAAGGGCACTTAAGGGCAAGTTCTCAGCAACGGCTAACAATTTGTTCAAGGGCTTTTCAATAGTTGCAGGTATCTTAGTCGGCTTATCCTTCAGCGGCAATTACATGACTGTCCTGAGCTTTCTGAACAGGACCTCTTGGAACGTGGCCGACCCCATCTTCGCTCAAGATGTGTCCTTCTATGTCTTCACTCTCCCCTTTATTGAGATGGTGCTAAACTTGGTCGCCGTTGTCTCCGTGCTGGTTTTGGTCTCATCTGTTTTTGCATATGTTTCGGGCATAACAGTTCTCGAGACAGACGCATACGGGAAAACCACCGCCAAAAGAAAAACGGGATTAATCTCTCCCAGTAAATTTCTCAGGTCCCGGCTGATTATTGGATCGCTGGCCATCCTGGTCGTGACGAGCGCCGCCTTCGTTTGGCTGAAGCGGTTCTCTTATTTATGGGGGTTCACCCCGGGCGCATCCGTTCCAACGCACGCGGATTACATGGCCGTGAATTACCTCATCCCCTATACTTGGATCGAGTCCCTAGGTGTGATACTGCTCGGTGCCCTCGTAATATACGCAATTTTAAAGTTGGAAAGGCTCCGCGACTCAATAGATGGCAGGGGGCTTTCGGGTGTGAAAAAAGAGGTTGCCCTCCTAGCTGTCGTGATTATGATCTTATTTATAATCCCGACTGTGGTGTTCGGAGCAATCAATAACTTTTCAGTAAGGCCCAACGAACCAGGAATCCAGGAGCCCTATCTTGAGAGAACGATTGAGTTCACCAACATGGCTTACGGTCTCGACAATATAATCAGGATAACCCATCTCCCTCGTTCCGACAGCCTGACCACTCAGGAAGCGCTGGAAAGCCCGACAGTGAAAAACGCCAGGATAGTGGACTATCGGCCGGTTATGACATCTTATGAAGAGATGCAACGACTTAGGGCCTACTACGCTTTCTACGATGTGGATGTGGATCGCTACTTGGTGGGGGGTGAAAAACAACAAGTAGTTATCAGTGGGAGGGAGATGAGCTACAGCGATGGATGGCAGAATCAACACCTTTTTTTCACTCATGGTTTCGGAGCAGTGGTTTCACCTGCCAATCGAGTGGAGATCGATGGAACTCCCGTATTGGCTGTTAAGGATATTCCCCCAAAAAGCGAGTGGAGCGATATCGAGATCAGTAGCCCCAGGATATATTTCGGTGAAATGACGAACGATTACGCAATAGTGAACGCCAAGGACTTGGATGAGTTCGATTACCCGCTTGGAGAAACAAACGTGGGCTACCGATATGAGTTCGACAGGGGGATTAAGTTGGATAGTATTTGGAAGAAGCTTTTCATCTGGTCCTACACTGGAGATCTCGAAATTATGGCCTCAGGTTATTTGAGCGAAGATTCCAGCCTCCTGCTTCACAGGAATATTCATTATCGAGTTGAGAAGATAGCTCCGTTTCTGCGCTTCGATTCCGACGCTCTTTTCTTCATTGGACAAGATGGTGGACTTTACTACATCCTGAGCGGGATAACCGAGGCCAGCCGATATCCATATTCTTACTCTGATTTCAACGCCCCAGGTTACCTCTCCGACAGTGTGAAAGCTTTTGTGAAAGCTGATACCGGCGACGTGCAGTTTTATATTATAAACGATGATGACCCGATGGTCAGAACTTATTCAAAAATCTATCCAGGTATCTTCATAGATGGAGAGGAGATGTCGGAGGATTTCAGGAGACATCTGATATACCCAGATAGCCTGTTCGAAACGCAGATGCAAATCTTCAGCCGATATCAGATGAGCGATTATCAGGCATTCTACCAGAAAGAGGATCTATGGTTGCCGGCGGAGGAAAAGTACCATGGAGCCGTCACGAGAGTAGAACCCTACACCATCCTTTTTGATGTCTCAAATATTCCTGGCCTCGAAAATTCGAGGGACGAATTCACCCTGATTCAGCCCTTCACTCCGTATGGAAAACAAAACATGCGAGCCTGGGTGGGGGTGGCCCAAGATCCAGGGAACTACGGCAAGATGTTTGTTCTTGAATTCCCCAAGGGCGAGCTTGAGAGGGGCCCGATGCAGGTGGAGGCGATAATCGACCAAGATGGGGAAATATCCGCGCAGTTCACTCTATGGGAAGGCGCGGGCAGCAGCGTTCTCAGAGGGAATTTGCTCGTCTTGCCAGTCGCTGGGGATATATTGTATATTGAGCCGGTCTACCTCAGCGCGGCAACTGTCCCATACCCTCAGCTCAGAAGAGTAGTGGCCGTTTACAAGGACAAGGCCGTCATGGAGGACAGCTTGGAGCAAGCCGTAATAGCGGCGTTGGGTGGCACAATCCCCGTCCCTCCTGTTGAAAATCGACCTGTGGACAACCAGCCCGTGGAAAACGTATACGCAACTTTAGTTGAAATTGTCCGGGAGCATTTAGAGCTGACGGACAAGTACCTCAGACTTATGAGCGAACGCAAGTATGCTGAGGCTGGAGTAGTGATGGAAAAGATCAGCGAACTGGAAGAGGAGATGAAAAAGCTGATTGCAATGCTGCCTTAATTGACTAAACAAGCAGTTGCCCAATCTCTCAATATCGTGTATTTTCCCATTCGCGAGCAAACAGTCCATGTAGCAACTGGAGGATTTGAACCACAAACCGCTTTGAGCCGCCAAACCTGAACCCACAAAATATCATCTGCCTTGTTTCAGGATCTCAACTCATCAAAAAATACGTAGGATAATTTTAACGCCATCACAAAAGTGCGGGGGAGGGGATTTGAACCCCCGAACCCCTACGGGACTGGCTCCTGAAGCCAGCGCCTTCAACCTGGCTTGGCTACCCCCGCTCGTGAAAATCCTTTTACAGCAAAGCTTTAAAGGTTAGCAGCAACCTTTATCAAAAAACAAATAGATTAATTTGGGGAACGTTATGCCGGAGATTGACATCGTCTGGTGGATACTGGCGAGCATCATCTTCTTCGCAGTGATAACTCTACTCAGCCCGCAGATGATGTGGCTTCAGGCGCGTGCCGGTCTAACCCAGATGAGGAAGGCTGTGGTTGACCTCGATAAAATGGCCAAGGAAAGCAAAAAGATAGCGCTGAAGGCGATAATGAAGCACGGCAGGCCCAAGCAGGACGTTGAGAAAGAGTTCAGCGACTTTTTGGACTTCTTCGCCATCGAGCCGGTGAGCGAGGATCCGGTCGGAGTCCTGAAAAGGCTCGAGCACATACTCGACGTCAGGAACAAGCGCTTCAAGGACGCGATCGCCAGGCTGGCACCAAACGCCGACCCTGAAACCGCCGCTAACCTGGAAATGGCGATGGAGGGCGCGATGGCCAACTATACCCTGTACCGGCTGGTTCGCCACTTTTTAGTCCTGGCTGAAAAGACGAAAAACATCCAGATCGTCATGCTGGTTCAGATGAATATTCCCTTCCTGAAGACATTTGCCAAGGCCTTTGTCGATGCCACCAAGGCCTTTGTTGAGGGCAAGCCTATAGGTGATGGTGTCGGCCCCCTAACCGTGGTAAAAATGGTCAAGGGAGCGAAGTTTTACGAGCCGGTGGAGGACACTGTCTACTCCGAGACAGAGTTTGAGGGGCGAAAGCTGCTAATAGTGAAGGCCAAGGGACCCGGAGGAAGGGTCGGCAAGCCGGGCGAGTTGATAGCCAGGCTGGCGAAGAAGCGGAAGGTGGCCCGAATAATCATGATCGATGCGGCCGGAAAGCTTGAGGGTGAGGCCAGCGGCGAGGTCGTGGAAGGAGTTGGTGCTGCCATCGGTGGTCCTCCGGTTGAAAAATACAAAATAGAAGAAATAGCGGTGAAGCGGAAGATACCAATCGATGCCATCGTGATCAAGGAGTCCTATACTGAGTCATTAAAACCGCTTAACAAGAGATTGGCTAAGGGTGTGGATGAGGCCGTTGAAAGAGTCAAGAATGCCATCAGACAGCGCACCAAGCCCGGTGACACCGTCATCGTGGCCGGAATAGGGAATACCATCGGTATTGGACAGAGCGCCAAAGATCTGCCCACAGAGTTTCCCACTCCAGCGGAAGAGAAAAAAGATGAGATAGAATCCACTTATCTTCCGGTACGATGATGCTATTTAAATAATGGAGTTCATATTTCGTGGAGTGGTTTGAATGAGACGATACAAGCACGTAGCGGATGTTCAAAAGCTGATGTGGGAGCCTGAGCACATCAGGAACATCGGCATAGTCGCCCATGTCGATCACGGCAAGACCACGTTGACCGACTCCTTGGTTGCCGCCTCAGGGATAATAAGTTTCGAACTCGCCGGTGATCAACTTTTCACAGATTTTTTGGACATCGAGCAGCAGCGAGGTATAACTGTTCAGACCTCTGCCGTCAGCCTCTCCCACACCTTTGATGGCCAGGAATATCTGATCAACCTTCTCGACACTCCGGGACATGTGGACTTCAGCGGTGACGTGACCAGAGCGCTCCGTGCGATTGACGGTGTGGTTGTGGTGATGGACGCCGTTGAAGGTGTGATGCCTCAGACGGAGACAGTGTTGAGGCAGGCACTAAGTGAACGGGTGCGTCCTGTTTTGTTCATTAATAAGGTTGACCGTCTCATCTCTGAACTCAAACTGACTCCAGAGGCAATGCAGGCCCGCTTTGTCAAGTTGATAACTAAGTTTAATGAGTTGATAAGGCGTTATGCCCATCCAGATGTCGCCGAGAAATGGTTGGTCAGCGTTGAAGCGGGATCGGTTGCCTTTGGCTCGGCCAAGGAGAAATGGGCGTTGTCCATCCCTCAGATGAGGAAAAAGAACATTAGCTTCAAGGACATCTTCAATGCTTACCAATCCGGGAATCAGGCGGAGCTCGCCAAGAAGAGTCCGGTGTACGAAGTTATCTTGGATATGGTCATTAGGCACCTGCCCAACCCCAAGGAGGCTCAGGCCAGCCGCATTCCGGTCATCTGGAAAGGGGACCTCAACAGTGAGCTGGGGCGCGACATGTTGAGCGCCAATCCTAATGGAAAAATCTGTATGGTCATAACCGACATCGTCGTTGACGAGCAGGCCGGCGTGATATCGACTGGCAGGGTTTTCTCAGGAACTCTAGAGAAGGGTAAAACGGTCAGGCTGGTGGGTTTGGGGCAGGAAGCTCGCATCCAGCAGGTTAACGTTTACATGGGACCGGACCGGGTGATGGTGGACAAGGTTCCGGCTGGCAATATCGCGGCCATAATCGGGATGAAAGATGCTATCGTCGGCGAGACCTTAATCGAGGCCGGCATTGAGGGTAAGGGTTTCGAGGAGCTCAGGTATATAAGCGAACCTGTGGTAACGGTGGCAGTCGAGCCCAAGAACTTCCAGGATCTCCCCAAGCTTGTTAATGAGCTGAAAAAGATATCTCGGGAGGATCCAAATGTTAAGGTGAAGATTAACGAGGAAACCGGAGAGTACCTCGTTTCTGGAATGGGTGAGGTGCACCTCGAGATTGTGGAATATAAACTAAAGCAGGCCGGACTGGAGGTTAAAACATCCGAGCCAATCGTGGTTTACCGTGAAACACCGACCAAAAGGGCCGGTCCCGTTGAGGGCAAGTCTCCCAACAGGCACAACCGCTTCATGATTGTTGTCGAACCGCTGGAGCCCCAGGTGATCAAAGCTATCGAGGAGGGCAAGATCAACGACAAGCAGGAGAGAAAGGAACGGGCCAACCTGCTGAGGGAGCTGGGATGGGAAACGCATGAGGCCCGGAATATTGTCACCATAATCGGCCCCAATGTTCTGGTCGATGCGACTAAGGGGGTCCAGTATATGAATGAGGTTGAGGACTATATCATCGAGGCGTTTAAAGAAGTGGTCGAAGAAGGCCCCATCATGCGGGAGCCCATGCGCGGCTTGAAGGCCATGATAGTCGATGCCTCCTTACATGAGGATTCAGTGCACAGGGGTCCGGCACAGATAATTCCTGCCGTGAGGCGACCGATCCAGGCGGCAGTTCTTCTGGCAGAACCGACCTTGCTCGAGCCCTTGCTCAAGCTTGAGGTTCGCGTTCCCCAGGAGTTCATGGGTGGGGCTACCAAGGTAATTCAAGGACGACGTGGGAAGATTTTGAGCATGGAAGCCGAGGAAGACATCACGATAATAAAGGCATCGTTGCCCGTGGCCAACTCGTTTGGTCTCGCCGCCGAGCTTCGTTCTGAGACGGAGGGCAGGGCGATTTGGGCGACGGAGTTCGATAGGTTTGAGGCGGCGCCAAAGGAACTTCAGGAACAGATCATCCGGGAGACACGAAAACGCAAGGGACTAAAGCCGGAGCCACCTAAGCCCGAGGAATTCATGGAGAAATAAGTAGGTTGGAGATTTCGCCAAAGTTCTCAGGCGTCAGCTCCATGACTCTGGTCTCCAAATATTTTTTAGGCAGAATACCTTCTAGGAACGACCTTATCTCGCCCTTTGTAATTTTTCTTTCCGGAAAAATTTCGGAGAAAGAATGCAGGAGGGCATTTCTCACCCTCTGTCTCCGGTGTTGGAAAAGCGCCCGGACAACCCTTGAGAACACCCGCTCGTCCCTGACCTCAAATGGAGGCAAACGGGGAATCAGCTTCACGATCGCTGAGCTGACCTTGGGTTGTGGGAAAAATGCCGAGGGTGGAACTTCATCCAACATCTCAACGTTTGCCCGATAGTATGTATTTACCGTCAAACGGCCGTAATTTTCAGTCCCTGGCGCTGCAACCAGCCTCTCGGCGAACTCCTTTTGAAACATAAGCACGGCCAGATCGAAATTCAGCCCTAAGAGCTTGAATATTATTTTAGATGATATTGAAAAAGGCAGGTTTGAAACTATCTTGTTGAATTTAGGTAACTCGATATTCAGGACGTTTCCTTGAATTATTTTGACGTTTGTCCTGTCTTTTAAACGTTCGCGAAGAATTTTGGTCAGTTTTTTATCTTTTTCTATGGCAACTACAACTCCGGCTAAATCAGCGAGCATGATGGTTAAGTTGCCAACTCCCGCGCCGATTTCCAGAACCACATCCTTTGCTGTCAATTCCGCATAGTCGACCATTTTTTTCAGAATAATTGGATCGACTACCTGGTTCTGCCCCAGTCGATTGTTCAGCCATATCTCGCTCCTTCGCAGCAGCTGCTTGGTCTCCTGCAACATCAGATATATACTCCTCGATTAGATATTTTGGCATTTGGAGAGAGATGATTTCCGAGTCCTTCAGGAAGAGAAAGGAGCAACTCTTCAAAAGGTTACAAGCTAGTTCAGTTCTATCTCCAGAGATGGAGGAGCAGATAATTGAAGTATATCAAAATAGGGGCAAGCGGGCCATCGAGGCGATAAAGGGGGGGCGCGTGATTAAAAGGGGACAGCGCTGGTTTGTTCGAGGAAAGAATGATGAATATGAAGTTGTGAAAAATTTCTGTACCTGTACCGACTACGTGATGAATATATCGACCGAAAAGGCCAACGTGGACATGTGCTATCATGCCTTGGCTAAGAACATCTGTCAGGCGCTTAACTCTTATTATGTGGTTGAGCCAGAATAATTGGTTAAGGTGCGATTGAGTGAAGCTGGTAATCAAGTTTGGCGGAGTGCCAGTTAAGGACGGCGATAGCATTAGAAAAGATGCTGAGCTGGTTGTGTCAAGATATAAGAAAGGGGATAAGGTTGCGGTCGTGACCTCAGCTATGGCAGGAGTAACCGATCAGCTTCTGGAGATGGCGCACAGGCTTATAGAGCCCCGGTCAGATCCTAAGCAACTGATTCCTGAATTTATTCGCCAAATTTCGATTAGGCATTATCGCGCCTGCCAGGAAGCCATAAAAAAAGTTGAGGTCCTGGATAAAACCGTTCGTAACATCAGGGAGACGATAGATCTTCTGGAGCGGGCCCTTACCGGCATCTCTTATTTGGGTGAACTTTCTCCACGTTCGCAGGATCTCGTCTTGTCCTTCGGGGAGAGGCTCTCCGCCCCAATCCTGTCAGGTGCCATAGAGTCACTTGGGGTAAGGTCGAGATCATTGACGGGTTTTGAGGCTGGTTTAATTACCGATGATCACTTCACCGAAGCGCGCCCGCTGATGGATAAAGTTCGCAAACTCGCAAGGCAGCGAATTAATAGAATATGGGCCAAAAAAGAGGTCCCAGTCATAACTGGTTTTATTGGCGGTACTGAGGACGGGATCATAACTACCTTGGGCAGAGGGGGATCCGATTACACCGCCTCAATCCTCGGGGCTGCTTTAGGGGTCGATGAGATCTGGATAATGACCGATGTGGATGGAATAATGACTGCGGACCCAAAAGTCGAACCTAGTGCCAGAGTTATTAAGACCGTTTCTTATATTGAGGCTACCGAGCTGGCCTACTTCGGTGCCAAGGTCTTGCACCCCAAGATGATCCGACCGGCGATGGATTCAAACATACCGGTCAGGGTCTTGAATGCTTTCAGGCCAAATCAAGGTGGAACTTTGATCATTAAGGAGCCGAATATGGCCAGAGATATCGTCAAGTCGATTACGATAAGTAAAAAAGTCTCCTTGATAACCGTTGGCGGGGCAGAGATGATCGGGGTTCCGGGGGTTGCTGCTGCTGTTTTTGACATCATCGGCCGTGCCGGAATAAAAGTTCTCATGATATCGCAGAGTTCCTCTCAAGCCGACATAAGTTTTGTAGTTGATCGCAAGGAAGCGGACCTGGCCATTCGTGCCCTGCGCGCCGAGTTCGAAAGGCGAAACATTGGCTGGGATATTAGCTGTGAAAGGAATGTAAGCGTCATCGCTGCCATTGGTGCCGGCATGAAAGGCACACCGGGGGTAGCTGCCAGGGTTTTTGGGACCCTCGGGCGTAACGGGATAAATATATTGACGATAGCTCAAGGATCGTCTGAGCTCAATATTTCCTTCACCGTGGATGAGCGTGACGCCGTGAAGGCGGTGAGGGCACTACATAGTGAGTTCCAACTGGACAAAGCTGGTTGATTGGGCATTTGCCGTGGATGGGATTTCTCGCGCGACAGAATTTTCTGCCCAGCTGAATTAGCAGCATGTGGGCCTCAATTCTCCTTCTTGGTGGGGTTACCAGCTCAAGTTTCATTTTCACTTTTTCGTAGCCGTCTTTATCTCCGGCAAAGCCCAACCTTTTCGAAACTCTGAAAACATGGGTATCAACAGGCAGGATGTCGCACCCGGCACCGAAGGCCAATAAGATATCTGCAGTTTTTGGTCCCACGCCGGGCAGCGATAGCAGCTCTTGTCTGGCTTCTTCCACTGGTTTTTCCAGCACCGGATTTATATCTCCAGCATATTTCTTCAATATCTGCCTTGAAATTTCCTTCAATCGCTTAGCTTTCTCTTGGTAAAGTCCACCGATTTTTATTAGCTCCTCGATTTCTTTTAGTTTGGCTTTCGCCAGTTGTTCTGGGGTTTTAAATTTCGATGTTAGCTTGCTGAAAGCGGCGAAGCTATTGCGGTCGTTCGTGTTCTGGGAGAGCACGGTTCTGACGAGCAATAAGAAAGGATCTTCGTTGGAGAGGTGCCAGGGGTTGAATACTTTGTTCAGTCTGTTCAGGATTGCAGTCATGCGCTGCTGCTTAGTCTTTAAATTCTCAGCATGATTAAATCGGTCTGTGGGTAGCTTGAGCGTCATCGAAATCATTTACATCATCTTCCTGCTGGGTTCTTTGGCTTTTGGATTGGAGGCCATGTTTTTCGGCTTTGGGGGGAAACTTTTACTTTACTTGCGTCATCGCAAGGGAGCAATGCTATTGGTAGCTTTTGGGCTCGGTATTACCATAGTTGTTTTGAGCGCCGGAGCTTCCATAATCTTCCATCTGGAACCCATTTACTTCGTGGTTCTGGTCTTGTTGTTTTCTTTCGTTGTCGGGGGAATAATCAGGGCATTCAGTGATAAGTCGGCCTGGAGGGCCCCGCCGCCACCCTTGCCAGAATCCACTGACGAAGAAATAAAGACCCTTTTATCCGCTCGCGGATATGGCAACCTTTTGGAAAGTTCTGGAGGGAAGCGAAAAAAGACCGAAGATGGAGAAAATTTGAGGTGATGTGATTGTGTTTTTTATGTTAAATTCTAAAGGAAAGTTTGGGCTGGAGGTACTCAGATGATAGAGATAATTATATACGGCGTTGGTCTGGTTCTGTCTTTTTATATTGCCTGGTGCCTGGGGGCTAACGATGCCGCCAATCCCACCGACTGTGCGGTAGGGTCCGGAGCCCTGAGCATGAAAAAGGCCATAATTTTATTTGCCATTTTCGCAGCCCTGGGCGGCATTCTGCTCGGCCCGATGGTAATGAAAACCGTCGATCGTGGGTTGGTTGACAGGGAAAGTCTGAGCATTGAGGTTTTGACGGTGGGAAGTTTTTCCGCTTGTCTTTCAGCTGGACTTTGGATAACCTTCTGCACCTACAGAGGTATGCCCGTTTCGACAACTCATTCCATAATTGGGGGCGTGATCGGTTTCGGTTTGGCAAGTTCAGCTCCGTTGAGGTGGAACAATCTTTACGTGGTCGCAGCGAGTTTGGTGATCTCTCCGCTGTTGGCGTTAATCCTCGCAGCCGGATTATATATTCTTTTGAAAAATTATTTTAAACAAGAGAGGACTGAAAAATCGAACCTAGTGGCAATATATATTCTGACGTTTGTACTCGTCTTCTCTTGTTTTTTAATGATTCTGTACCAAACGCTGGGTTTGAGAATTTTCGAAGCCGTTTTTATAGCACTTCCGGCCTCGTTTATTTTTTCCACTGTTCTAACTTTTGTAGTTAGAGTAAAGTATAGCGTTTTCACCGCTTCCAATTTTCTTTACACACTTTTGATCATCGGTCTTTGTTTCACCGCATTTTCCTTTGGCGCTAATGATATGGCCAACGCAACCGGTGTTTTTGTGACGCCTACCCAGAAAATTACTGGAAATCCTACATTTATCACCATGTTTTTGCTCTCACTGCTCGGCTCTGCCGGAGTAGCTTTCGGGGCTTTTACTTGGGGTTATAAAGTCTTGGAGGTCACCGCTTATAAAATAACTAGGCTGGACATCCTCAATGGGGCTGCTGCAGAGTACGCAAATGCGATCGTGGTCTTTCTCTTCACGGTTTTGCCCTCGTTGTTTTTAGGATTCGGCCTGCCGATATCCACCACACATGCTTCAGTAGGATCTATAATCGGGGTGGGCTTAGTCAAAGGTCTGTCCGGGGTGAGCAGAGGAGTCACCGGCAAGATCATTGCCTTTTGGGCTTTGACCATACCTGCGGTAATCTTAATTAGTATGTTTTTGTTCTGGTTAATTAGTAAACTGGTGGGGATATAGTGGCAAAGGGTCCATTAACCTGGATGGGGGAGTCAAGGGAAAGGAAAATCCTTGATATCTGTGACGAGCATATTAAAAGAATTGTCAAAACCGTTGCCGGCATGAATAAGGCAGTTCAGGCTTTCTGTGACCTCGATGTGAAAAAAATGGAAGAGGGCTTCCAAGAGGCCTTTAAGAGCGAGCGCGATGCCGATGTTATTAAGAGGAACGTCTTGGAGGAACTTTCGCGAGGGATATTCCATCCGATAAATCGGGATGAGATAATCAGGTTGACGATGACGGCCGACGAGATCGCCGCCAATGCCAAAGCAGCCGCCAGAAAGCTGAAATATGTTGATGCCAAAAAGCTCCCCAGTGAACTTAAAAAAACGATGCGGACTTACTCCACGGCGGTTCTGGAGATTACCATCAGGACCCATGAGACCTTTATTTCTCTGGAGAAGGATCCCAAGGCAGCGGTAACCCTTTCGCATGAGGTTGAAAAATTGGAGGAGAAGATTGACGATCTACGTGCTGAAGAGTTGACTCCGGGTCTTTTGAAATGGTACAAGAAGGTGAAGGACATAGGTCAGTCGCTCCTCATGAAGGAAATCACTGAGAATATGGAGAGCATCGCTGATCTTTGCGAGGATGTCAGCGACATTATCAGGTCTATTGCCATCAGCTACTCTTGATTCCCAACGGCAAAGCCACCAACGGCATGGTGTAAAATTTTGGTTTAATCTGGGTAACCGACTATCTTTTTCAGGTTTTCAACGACGTCAGGATTGACCAACGTCGATGTATCTCCTATTTTATCTTTGGTGAGCAAAGCTTTCAGGATGCGGCGCATTATCTTTCCGCTTCTGGTCTTGGGCAGCTCGTCAACGAAGAATATTTGCTTGGGCTTGGCTATTGGACCCACCGTCTTGCTTATGTGTTCCACGAGCTCTTTGCTCAGCTCCTCCGAGCCCCTGTAACCGCTTTTCAGTACCACGTAGGCGACAGGAACTTCTCCCTTCATTGGGTCTGGCTGCGGAACAACGGCGGTTTCAGTCACAGCCGGGTGCCGGTTAAACGCGTCTTCCAACTCAGCTGTGGACAACCTGTGGCCAGCCACCTTCATGACATCGTCGACCCTGCCAGTTACGCGGATAAAGTGTTTGATCTTTCCTTTTTCCTTAATGTGTGGGGCGTGTTCGTTGATCACGTCTCTGGCGCCGTCTCCGGTGAAGTAGTACCTCTTGGGATATCTGCTCCAGTAGGTCTCCCGGTATTTGTCATCGGCCTTGTAAAGACCCCGCAGCATTCCAGGCGGCATTGGCGGGACCAGCACCAGGTAACCACCCTGCGGTGATGGGTTGCCTTCCTCATCAACAATTGCATTTCTGGTTCCCGGGAATGGTCTTCCTGAAACAGTGGGCATGAACGGTCCAATTCCAGGCAAACTCATCATCAAAGTTCCACCGGTCTCGGTTTGCCACCACGTGTCGGTTATTGGACAGCGCCCACCACCGATGTTGTTAAAGTACCACAGCCAAGTCTCGCGGTCAATCGGTTCTCCAACTGTTCCCAGAAGGCGAAGAGTGCTGAGGTCGTGTTTTTTGGGCCATTCATCTCCCGCCCTCACGAACATGCGGATTGCGGTGGGAGCTGTGTAAAATATCGTTACCTTGTATTTTTCGATTATCTCCCACCAGCGATCTATCTGCGGGTAGTCGGGTGATCCTTCATACAATATAAGTGTGGCGCAGTTGAGCAGCGGTCCATAGCACAGATAGGTGTGGCCTGTTATCCAGCCGATGTCTGAGGTACACCAGTAAATGTCGTCGTCGTGGATGTCGAAGACCCAGCGCGTGGTCCAGTAAGCCTGAGTCAGGTATCCCCCGGTTGTGTGGATTACACCCTTCGGTCTTCCTGTGGTTCCCGAGGTGTAGAGCAGGAACATCATGTCCTCGCTGTCCATGGGTTCAGGATCACAATGGGGGGCAGCGTCCTTCATCAACTCATGCCACCAAAAGTCTCTTCCCTCTACCATGTTCACCTCATTTCCAGCGCGTTTGACCACAACGATTTTTTCAACCTTGGTGTCCTTGATACCTTCGTCTGCATTTGCCTTCAGGTTTACAATTTTTCCCCTGC
This sequence comes from Hadesarchaea archaeon, assembly GCA_014361095.1. Taxonomy (GTDB): domain Archaea; phylum Hadarchaeota; class Hadarchaeia; order Hadarchaeales; family Hadarchaeaceae; genus Hadarchaeum. The sequence goes on from JACIWF010000005.1 coordinate 23,453, forward strand.
GATAGTAACCGTCTGCCGTGATCAGGACCTTAGCCTCAGCATCCTCAAGCCTGACTCTTAAGGATTCACCGCTGAAAGCAGAAAAGACGACGCTGTGAACGGCGCCGATTCTGGTGCAGGCCAAAATAGCGATGTGGACCTCAGGGATCAGAGGAAGATATATTCCCACCCGGTCGCCCTTCTTAACGCCGAGTTTTTTCAGCACGTTGGCAAAGCGGCAGACCTCGTCCTTTAGCTGCTGGTAGGTGATCACCCTACTTGGCTCCTCAGGAGGTTCAGGGACCCAGATTATCGCGGGTTTGTTACCCTTGCCCGCCTTTACATGGCGGTCAACGGCGTTGTAGGAGGCGTTAATTTTGCCGCCGATGAACCACTTGTAGTAGGGCAGGTCTTCCTCGTAAGCTTTATCCCAGCTCTTGAACCACTCCAGACCTTCCCGGGCTCTAGCTTCCCAAAACGCAACCGGGTCTTTATCAGCTTCTTCGTATATTGATGGATCGTTTACCCAAGCCCTTCGCTTGAGTTCTTCCGATGGCCACCAAACTTCTTTTTCTACAGAATCTTCGACTACCCATTTAATGCCTTTCATAATATCCTCAATTACATATAACTGGGCTTTTAAAAACCTGACGGTGATGTAAAAGCCGAATTCAGTTCGTTGACAAGTTCACCAACGATTTTGAACTCCTTTGCATAGGGTTTCAGGTCATCTTTCACCGCCCGCCAGAGTTCATTCAATCCCCTTGATTTGACACCTCTTTGGCGATACTTAACCCCCTGTATCATGATTGAAAGAAAATCGGCAGCGTGAACCAACTTTGACTCTACGGTTTTTCCTTCCATGTATTCTTCCCACTGTTTCAGATATTCGCCCTTTTTCGGCAGATTATTTAACAAATCCAACAATGCATTGTGTTCCATTTGTTTTTTGGCTTCAGCCGGTTTCAGATACTTCCTCGCCGTGTACGGAAAATCGGCAACCATCGACTCCGCCCAGTCGTGCAGGATGGCCATGCTTATAGCACGTTCACGGTTGACCTTTTTACCCTCTCTTTTCAGTTCGTCGGCGAGGAACATAGTGATGACCGCCACTTCAAATGAGTGTTGCGCCACATTCTCGACATCCGCCGTGAAAATATTGCAGAAAAACCAACCGCTGCGAGGGATGTTTTTTAAGCGGTTCAGCGTCAGCAATAGCTCAGTAAGTTTCATCGCGCCACCCTTTTTCAGTTTATTTTTTCACTATCATCAACTTTGCCTGCTTGACACCTCTTAAACCCTCGAGGCGCTCCACGAGTTTTTCAATTTTGTTTGCTGGCCCCCTGACAACAGAGGTTTCTAAGCAGTTCTTATGGTCTAGGTGGATGTGCTGGACGGTGTTTACTATTTCGCCCGCAGAGTGTTGGATGTCGATAATGGCGTCGGTCAATCCCCTAACGTCATGCTCGTAGACCAGAACTAAGACGCCGATAATATTGCCCTTCAAACTCTTGCGATACTTATATTCGGAGAGGAAATCCCGGAGCGAATCCCTGACGGCCTCTGATCGGCTCGCATAGCCGCGTGCTTTTAAGGATTGGTCAAGCTCTTGGAGCAACCTCTCCGGCAAGGTTAGGCTCACGCGTGTTATCTTTTCAGGCATTTAATCCCGCTAAATTTTCTATCCTACATCGAATTAATGTTAACTAGCTCCAGCAAGTAGCTGTAATTTCAATGTGCTGGACATTTTTTGGCCCTTCCTACCCGAATTAATGGCCTTTAAGGATTTCTTTTCTGTTTTTGACCTCGCCGGCTATCCTGCCATTCTTCATAAGGTAAACGTGATCACAAAGCTTCATTAGGTCTAGGTCATGTCCCGAAATTATGACCGTTCTTTCTTCCCCCAATTCCTTCAGCAATCCGATGAAGCTACTTTTTATCCAAGGGTCGAGGGATAAGGTAGGCTCGTCGAGAACCAATATT
>JACIWF010000050.1 GCA_014361095.1 Hadesarchaea archaeon
AGATGGGCAAGTATGAATATTTTGTGAACCCGACTCAGGGTGTCGCCCCCCCGCTGAAACCAGAACTTCTCAAGGAAATTGCCCAGAGAATAGTTGAGCTGGCCGATTTCGATGTCGACAGAATAGTAACCATCGAGGCCATGGGGATCCACGTTTCGGCTCTGGTAGCAACGATGACCAACGTGCCGATAATCATCGTCAGAAAGAAGAAATTCAACCTGCCTGGGGAAATCGAAGTCGTGGTGAAGAAAAGCTACCGTAAAATCGCCGGAAAGCAGAAGGGACAGAAATTCTACATCAACTCCGTCAAGAAGGGCGATCGGGTGATAATAATAGATGACGTCATGTCAACCGGCGGCACCATTTCCGGCGTTATTCAGGGGCTGAAGAAGGTCGGCGTTATCGTCAAGGATGTTATTGTGGTGATGAACCGCGGGCAGGGGCCGGAGAGGGTAAAGAGAGAAACCGGGTTGGACGTAAAAACACTGGCCGATGTGGAGATCAAGAACGGAAAGGTGCACATAATCAGGATTGACTAGGCAGAACCGACCTAAAGTGACCTTCTCTCGTACTTTATCTTCAAAGTGCCATTTTTACCCCACTCGAAAACGGGGACGTTTCTTCTCAGCTTTTTGAACTTCTCACCCAGCGCATGAGAGACGATGGGCAGCGCTATGGTGGCGTCGGCGTAGCACATCACTTTCTTGGCGCGAAAATCAATCTTGCCCCACGATTGCGCCTCTTCAAAAGTGCACCCCGAGAGCCCTCCCCACATCGGCGCGTCCATCGATATCTGCAGGGCATACTTGTGGCTTCGGTTGTGTCGCGTCTGGTAGCCAGCGATCACCGCCGTCTGCTGGATGAAGTTCTTGGGCACACCGCCGCCGAGGTAGATGACTGAAGTGGTGCCGGCAACTTCAGTTATCCTCGAGCTCTCATCAACATCTTTGAGTGAGTCCAGAATTATTCTCCGGCCCCGCCTTCTATTGGCAAACATTATGGAAAAGCCAAGCGAGCTGTCGTTCAGGGCAGGGCAGAATATCGGCACGCCGCTGTGATATGCGCTCAGGATGATGGAATCCTTTTCCGCACCGTAGTTGTCGAGGAACTTGCCCAGTTCATAGATTATCTCGCGTGAGGAATAGCGGTACATATCAGAGAGCTGTGAACAGAATTCCTTTTCTATCCAGAGATCGGTCTTGTAAAACTCGGTTTCGTCCGCGAAGACATCATATATGCGATCCACATAGTGCTTTCTTAGCTTTACATCGTCAACCATGTGACTCCCGACGTAGTGCTTCTTTCCTCTGGCCTCATGGAGGTCGTGGTAGAGGTTGGCACCGGTTGAGACCAGGACATCGATCATTCGGCGTCTAATCAGGTAGGCAATAATTCTCCTCATCCCGGCTGGAACCATTGCCCCAGCGAGGCCCAGCCAGATGGTGTTCTGTTTTTCTCTGAGCATCCGGCTCCAAACTTCAACAGCTTCAGCAAGCTTCCTGCCCTGAAACCCTGTCTGAAGCATGTGTTGAGTCAAATTACTAATGCTGCGGCCAGGCTGAACTTCTATCGGGTTGGTCGGGGTTTTCAAAAATTTTGATCGCATGAAATAAAATAGGAAAGCATAATTAATAGTTTTTCTGTTGGTTTTTCCAAGCGGGTTGTGAGATTAAATGTCGGGTTGTGAGATCTCGGGTTCGATTTTCTGTTCCACTTGGCGCTTGATGCTACGCGCAATTTCGGCGCCGATGTAGGGTACGCGCGCCAGCTCCTGCTCGCTCGCCCTTTCAATGTCCGAGATCTTGCGGTAGCCGGCTCGAAACAGGTTCCGTCCACGAACTCTACCGATACCGCGCAACTGTACCAGTTCAAGAAGTTCTTCCCTGATGCCGTGCCTGACCCGCTGTTCTAGCTTTCTCAGCGGAGCCATGGCTGCCTTGATCTTGAAAAGACTGGAGAGTTCGTGCGCTGAGTAGAGCAACCATTTGGCGGTGTCGGCGGCGCGGCGGATGTCACCGGCACCAACCCCGAACATCTCATGAATGTCTTCCTCCCTCATCTCATTTATCCAGGCTTGGAGCATCCTCGCTGTTTTCAGCTCTGCCAGCAGTGTTTCAAACTTCTCCGGCTCCTTTCGACCATCAGGTATTTCCGTCAACAGCTCCTCAGCATGCTCCAAGAAAAATGCCTCCAGCTCCGCATAGTCGTCTCGTCTGAGATATAACAGCTCCATGTCCGGGGTATGGCAGATTAGGTGAAGCAGCCCGATCTCCGTGGGTGCCTTGGAAATTGCCCCGCTAAGGCCATCGCGAAGTATCACCGCGGAAAGTGGATCGATATAAAGCATGGAAACCCGTCTCCCAAACTCAGTGGCGAGAAGCAGCTTTTTCTCCCTCTGAATCATCCTCTCCTGATCAAGAAAATCAAGCACGCGCTGGACCACCCTCTCGACATCGGTCACGCCGTACTGATGGGCGAAAAAGGTTCCCGACATGAAATCAAGCAGCGCGTCTTCATCGCTCACATATCCGGCCGCGATCGAGGCGAGAATGTGTGTCCTGAGAGCTGGTTCCGTTGCCAGCTTGGAGGTGATCCGCTCGGGCTCGGCTTTGATGAATTTCTCAAAAAGAGCCTGAACCTCGCTTTTGTTTTTAGCAATTAGCACCGCCTCACCATATCTGTCATACTGGGGTCTGCCGGCCCTCCCCGCCATCTGATAGAACTCGAGCACAGGGATGAAAACCTGACCATAGGGCTCAACGTACCTCCGGTAGTCTCTAATGATGGTCCTGCGGGAAGGCAGGTTAACTCCCATGGCCAGGGTGGGCGTGGCACAAATCACCTTTATCAGGTTATTTCTGAAGGCATCCTCAACCGCTTTTCTCTGCACATGATGGAGGCCGGCATGATGAAAGGCGACACCCTTGCGGATGCAGCTGGCCAGCTCCCGACAGGTTCGGGTGGGTTCACCCAAAGCACCCTCCACCGTTCTGGCAACAGCGGCGAGTTTCTCCTTCTCATCGGGCGACAACAAAGTGACGATGGTCTCGGAAATCAGGGTTGCCACGGTTTGAGCAGAGCGCCGGGTGTTAACGAAGACAAGACACTGGCCTCCTTCCCTCACCGTACTGGCTGCCAGCGCCGTGAGGTCGTCCATCGCTCCAGTGCTCAGCTTAAGCTTGCTCCCGTCGTCAAAAACTATCTTTCCGTTAAAGTAAACCCCCTTTCGGAGCGGGACCGGTCGCCAATCGCTCCTGACCAGCTCGGCCCCCAACCACTCTGCTATCTCATCGGCATTTTTCACCGTTGCTGAAAGCGCCAGCATCTGGACGGCAGGATTGACCTGTCTGAGCCTGGCCGTGAGAACCTCCAACGTTGGGCCTCGTCCGGGGTCGTCGATCAAATGGACTTCGTCCAGGACCACCACGGAAACCACCTCAGCCAGCCACTTGGCACGGTGGCGCAGCAGTGAATCCACCTTTTCAGACGTGGCAACCAGGATATCGTAGTTGGCCAGCCTGGGGTCGGCATAGTCAAAATCACCGGTGCTTATTCCTACCTTAATCCCCAGTGGCTCGTACTTCCCCCTAAAATCCTCGTACTTTTCGCTGGCGAGCGCACGCAGGGGGACAATGTAGAGACACTTGCCCCTTCCTCCTAACACCGACTTGAGCATGCAGAGTTCGGCGATCAGCGTCTTCCCAGAAGCGGTTGGAATCGCCATCACCAGATTCCTGCCATCGAGGGCCCCCTTTGCCACTGCCTCCTGCTGCGGCGGGTAGAGGGTGGAAACACTGGCCCGCTCAAAAATCTGGGATACCTGGAGGCCCAGTCCATATCTCTCAGCAACATCCCTGATGTTCAAGCCAGCACCGTCAAGAAGATTAGCCACCATGCTGATTAATCTTAGGGATGGCAAGATGGTGGCATTTACAACTGCCTGCCGCGAGGCGATCAGGAGAATTTTGAGTGAAGGCATAGTTGATCCCAAAGAGGTGTCCAGAATTAAAAGCGAGATCTGTCGCGAGTTCAAACTCTCCCGCCCGCCGCGCAACTCCGAACTGCTCAATGTTGCCAACGCTGAAGAGAGGACCAAGCTGATTACAATACTCCGACTCAAGCCGGTACGGTCAATTTCAGGTGTTACCGTAATCACTGTCATGCCCAAACCGCACCCATGCCCGACCAAGGAAACCTGCATCTACTGCCCCGGAGGCCCCGATTTTAACACCCCGAAATCATACACCGGGAAGGAGCCAGCGGCGGCCCGGGCACTTCAGCACAATTATGACCCATACTCCCAAGTCAGCAGCAGAATCGAGCAACTGCGCGCCATCGGTCATGAGGTGGACAAGGTTGAACTGATTGTATTCGGCGGGACCCTGACCTGTTACCCGAGGGAGTATCTGGAATGGTTCATCATGCAGTGCCTGAACGCCATCACCGGGGCCCAAGCCAAAACTCTACGAGAGGCCCAAACGGGGGCCGAAAGGTCTGCCATCCGCGTCAGCGACATAGCGCTGGAAACCCGCCCCGATTACTGCAAGGAACCCCAGGTTGATTTTCTCCTTGACTTGGGAACCACCAGGGTGGAGTTAGGGGTTCAAACAATTTATGATGAAATTTATCGCATTGTAAAACGTGGCCACACCGTTGACGATGTCGTGGAAGCAACTCGCATAGCCAAGGACTCAGGCCTCGCCGTCGTCTACCACCTGATGCCCAACCTCCCGGGGTCAAGCTATGGGCGGGATCTGGAGATGTTCAGGACAATCTTCAGCGACGAGAGGTTCAAACCAGATGCTCTGAAGATCTATCCCACGCTCGTCATGCCCGGAACCGGTTTGTACGAGATGTGGCGCCGTGGAGAATACCAGCCTTACCCATTTGAGAAGATAGTTGAGTTGATCATGGAGGTAAAAAAAATGACGCCGAAGTGGGCCAGGATCCAGCGAATCCAGCGAGACATACCGGCAAATCTGGTAGCTGAAGGCGTCAAACGTGGTGACCTCAGGGCCCTGGTACAGGAAAGGCTAAAACTGCAGGGATGGTCCTGCCGCTGCATCAGATGCCGGGAGGTTGGACATGTTAAATACAAGACGGGACTTGAACCACGACCTGAAGATATCGTGTTATTAACCGAGAAATATCGCGCCTCCGAGGGCACCGAGATCTTCCTCTCCTTTGAGGATGTGGTAAATGATGTTTTGATCGGGCTGCTGAGGCTTAGAGAACCATCGGAAAAGGCGCACCGGCCTGAGGTCAGATTAGGTGATGCCACCGTCGTCCGGGAGCTACATGTCTACGGTCCGTTGGTAAAGGTGGGTCGGGCAGCGGGTCAGAGCGAGTGGCAGCACAGGGGCTGGGGGGAACGGCTTTTGCAGGAGGCCGAGCGTGTCTCTCGCGAGGATTTTGGGGCCCGGAAGATACTGGTGCTAGCCGGGATTGGGGCAAGGGAGTACTACCAAAGGTTAGGATACGAGAGAGAGGGACCCTACATGTCTAAAAAGCTGGCCCCAGCACCGCATCAGTAAGACTTAAACGGGATTGCTTTCAGTTTCATTCGATAACATGGCCGAAAAAACAACCTCCTATTTAGATATCCTCAGGCAGAGGTTGAGCAAAGAAAATCTTGACAAACTGCTGAGTATAGATAACCCTGCCCTGCATGAGTTCGTGGCCAGGTATGTGGAGCACTGCAACCCCGACGATGTCTTCGTCAGCACGGGTTCAGAGGAGGAGCAACGGTTCATCAGGGAGGAAGCCATCAGGTGCGGTGAGGAAAGAAGGCTGGCGATCGAGGGGCACACCGTTCACTTCGATGGGTACTATGACCAAGCAAGGGACAGAAAAAACACCAGACTGCTCCTACCCAAGGGCATCGACCTGGGTCTGAGTGCCCTGGCCGCCGGAGAGAGCCTGGGACAGCTGGAAAGGGACGCCGGACTGAAGGAAATCCACGCCCTGCTGAAGGACATTATGAAGGGACACAGGCTTTACGTCCTGTTTTTCTGCCTTGGTCCAACCAATTCTGACTTCTCCATCCCCTGCCTCCAGCTGACCGATTCCCCGTATGTGGCCCACAGCGAGAACCTGCTCTACCGGCAGGGTTACTCGGAGTTCAGGAGGCTGGGTAGAAAGGCGAGGTTCTTCAAGTTTGTTCATTCTGAGGGCGAGCTTGTTAACGGGGTCAGCAAGAACATCGACAAGCGCAGGATTTACGTCGACCTCAGCGACGAAACCGTTTACAGCGTCAACACGCAGTACGGCGGCAATACCATTGGACTGAAGAAGCTGGCGATGCGGCTGGCAATCAAGCGGGCCTCGGAGGAAGGCTGGCTGACCGAACACATGTTTATCATGGGGGTTCACGGCCCGGGTGGCAGGTTGACCTACTTCACCGGAGCATTTCCTTCCCTCTGCGGCAAGACCTCCACCTCAATGATGCGGGGTGAAAAAATAGTTGGAGACGATATCGCCTATCTGAAAATAAAGAACGGCGGGGTTCGAGCCGTCAATGTCGAGTACGGCATGTTCGGAATAATCCAGGGCGTTAATTCCAAGGACGACCCGATACTTTGGAAGGCGCTTCATAGTCCCGGGGAGATTATCTTCTCCAACGTCCTAGTGCTGGAAGACGGCAGCGTTTACTGGATCGGACATGATGGGGAGGTGCCCAAGCGGGGGATCAACCATTCCGGAGAATGGTTCCCGGGAAAGAAGGATGCAGAGGGCAACGAGATCCCGCCATCTCACAAAAACGCCAGGCTGACGCTGAACATGAAGCTCCTGGAAAATCTCGACCCCAGGATAGACGATCCTGAGGGGGTGGAGGTCTCCGGAATCATTTACGGAGGAAGGGATTCAGACACCTGCGTGCCGGTCGAGGAGGCGTTCCACTGGGTGCACGGGATAGTGACCAAGGGAGCCTCTCTGGAGTCCGAGGCCACCGCGGCGGTTCTGGGAAAGGAGGGCACCAGGGAGTTCAACCCGATGGCCAATCTAGACTTCCTCTCCATCCCGCTGGCGAAGTACATTGAGATAAACCTGAACTTCGGCACCAGGCTGCAGAGGCCACCCAAGATCTTCTCGGTGAACTATTTCCTCAAGGAAGGGGGCCAGTATCTGACCGACAAGCTTTACAAGGCGGTCTGGCTGAAGTGGATGGAGCTCCGCTGTCACGACGAGGTCAAGGCCAGGAAAACACCTACCGGACTCATCCCACTATACGAAGACCTCAAGGGGCTCTTCAAGCAAGTGCTCAAAATCGACTACACTAGGGAGGACTATCTAAAACAGTTCAAGCTGAGGATTCCGGAACACCTGGCCAAGATAGACCGGATATTGAAGATCTATTCCACCAAGGTGCCGAACACCCCTAAGGAAGTCTTCGTGGAGCTGGAGAACCAGAGACGGAGACTGCTCCAAACCAGAGAAAAATATGGGGACTATGTCTCCCCGGAGAACTTCGAGATAGTGGCCTGAATTGAAAGGCTGAGACATCGTTTTATTGCCTCAGGTTTGAGTGATTACGGTGCTCAGTTGGTCCTCGCAAAGCTGGATAAAGTTTTGGTTGGAGATGGACAGCCCACCGTAATCATCGGGGCGATCAACCTCAGCGAAAGCTCCTTCTATTCAGGATCGGTTGTCAGGAGACCTAAGGACATCATTAAAAGGGCCCGGGAGATGGTGGAGGAAGGTGCCCGGATAATCGACATCGGGGGCATGGCCACCGGACCTAAGTCGCAACCCATTTCAGTGCAGCAGGAGATGCGGAGGTTAATACCGGCCATCAGAGCCGTTGCTGGTGAGGTCGAGGTACCGATTTCGGTTGACACCCAGCGCGCGGCTGTTGCCGAAGCCGCGATTGCAGCCGGGGCCTCGATTGTAAATGACGTCAGCGGGCTCAAGGCCGATGAACACATGGCCGAGGTCATCTCAAGAACTGGCTGCTCGGCTATCCTCATGGCGGCGAGAAAATTTCCCGGAGATGTATATACTATCGGCGAAATCAAGGAGGCGCTCTTGTCCAGCTTGGAGATTTGCCGCAGGCATGGTATATTCTTGAAAAACATTGTTGTCGATCCTGGATTCGGGCAGTGGCCAGCGAGGCTTAAGCGGTTGGGTCCTCGAGCAAAAAAATGTTTGAGGGACAGAGGTTACAGCTTAGCAACCTATCTGGACCTTCGAATTCTGGCAAAACTAAGGGCGATCAAAACCGGTCGACCCATCTGCCTCAGCATATCGAGGAAATCTTCGATAGGTGAGGTCCTAAATCTCCCTGACCCCCGAGAGAGGCTCTACGGCTCTTTGGCCGCAGCCGCCGTTGCTGTACTCAACGGAGCCCACGCGTTGCGGACCCACGACCCGATTGAGACCTTGCAGGTGGCGCGAGTTGCTGAAGCCATCAGGGACGTGTTGAGGTGAGCTTGTGGAAGCTCTGGGATTGAGCCTGCCCCTGATCGAGCCAGGGGATGACCTGCCTTCGATGATACTGAAAGCGGCGGACCAGATCGGAGGCCTGCGCGAAGGTGATGTCGTTGTGGTTTCCTCCAAGGTGGTGGCAACCGCCGAGGGGAGAGTTAAAGAATTGTCGAAGATCAGACCATCGCTGAGGGCGAAGAGAATCGCGGCGAAAAGTGGCCAGCCGCCTGAGCTTGTTGAGTTGATTCTGCGCGAGGCGGACAGAATCCTCAAGATCCGCAGAGGCGTCATCCTAACCATGAAGAGAGGCCTCATCTGCGCCAATGCTGGCGTTGACCAGTCCAACGCTCCAAAGAGCAAGGCGATACTTTTGCCACGAAATCCGGAAAAATCTGCAGAAAGGCTCAGGCTCGCACTGATATCAGGAGCGGGAGCTAGAATTGGTGTGGTGATCTCAGACAGCGTTGTTCATCCGTTGAGGCTGGGTACAGTGGGGCAGGCAATTGCCACCGCAGGAATCGAGCCCGTCATCGACTGTCGCGGCAAGCTTGATCTTTATGGGAAGCCGCTGAAGATAACTTACCGGGCCGTGGCTGACCAGCTCGCCAGCGCCGCGCAGCTGGTGATGGGAGAAGCCGGCGAACGGGTGCCAGCGGCCGTGGTGCGGGAGGTCGAGATCGAACTTGTTGAAAGACCTAAACTCTCGCCAAAAATTTCGCCGCGAAGATGCCTTTATTCTGGTGTGAAGCTGTAAGCACCGCACCGATTGGTTTTTTTAGATGAGAATGTGGAGAATTATAACCACAAGGGCACCGTGATTTTAAGAAAAATTTTAAAACTAGTCGAATAATATTAGAATACTTGATGAGTAGTTCAAAAATCGCACCTCCGGCCGGCAAAAATTCGACAATTGCATGGGGTGTTTCCTATGAGCATCCATATTATCGCCGAATTTTTAGGCGTCGAGGC
>JACIWF010000051.1 GCA_014361095.1 Hadesarchaea archaeon
GCAAAGTTCCTATACCTTGTCTTCTAAAGGCTGGATCAACCGCGATGGCAAGAACGTGTCCTATATTGCTCCAACGGATGACACCAATCAGATAACCGGCGACAATGCCGCTGACCTCAGCGACCAAAAACCCTTCCGGATGCATCAGATGCAACCGTCTCAAAAGGCTAATCGGATAGGGGTCGGTGAAACACTTATACTGAATCGACATTATCGAGTTGATATCTTCGGCTTTAAGTTCTCTTATCTTTATCAAACGCTGAGCAACCATGAAATCCCTCACCAATTTTAAACCAGCGGACATTAAATCATTTGCGAAGATGGAACCAACGTGTGATAAATTTGAAAATCATTCATAAGGATCTGAAACATGGAAAAATTAAGCTGGCAGTGGAAACTTTGGACGACCTCTGGCATCTCCAGCACCTAATCTATGTAGGGGATATCGTCACCGCAACCACCTGGAGAAGAGAACAGGAAAAGGGCGATAAAATTCGGCCGGAAAGGATGGAAAAAATACCGGTTACTCTCTCGATCCAAGTGGAGAATATTGAATTTCACAAACATGCAAACCGTCTGCGTGTACTGGGAAAAATCGTGGAGGGCCCTGACACTGGAAAACACCACTCCTTTAATTTTGAGACCGGTTCAGTTCTAATCATTACCAAAAAATGGACTCATGAGGACCTCCGGAGGGTCCAAGAAGCTGTCCGGGCCAGCAGCCGCCCAAGAGTTTTGCTTGTGGCTCTTGACGACTCCACCGCTGACCTAGCAGTAGTAAGACAGTACGGCCTAGACGAAATCGGAACTATATCGCGGCCTCGCGCCGGGAAAAGATATGCCGTCGAAAATGAAGCTGATGAGAAAAAATTTTTCCATCGCCTGGCTGATGCTATAAAAGAAGTCGTCTCTAGGGAAAATATAAAAACAACCATCGTCGCCGGGCCTGGGTTCACAAAGGATAACTTCGCTTCCTTCCTGCGGGAGAATTTTTCAGATCTATCTAATAACATCAAAATTGGTGACGCAAGCTCCGCTGGTAGCGCCGGACTCTATGAAATAGTGCGGCGGGGATTGGTTGAGATTGTCTCGAAGGAAGATCGGCTTTCCCTCGAGACCTCATTAATGGACCAGCTCATGGGGGAGATCGCCAAGGATGGTCTGGCAACATATGGAAGGGAAGATGTGGGGCGGGCTGTCGTCGCCGGAGCGGTCGGAAAGGTCCTCGTGACCGACAAAATATTAAGATCAAACCAGAAAGATGTCTTAAAAATCCTTGAAGACGCAAGAAAAACGAGGGCTGAGGTCCTAGTGATAAGCACGGAACACGACGCTGGAAAACAACTAACTTCCCTGGGTGGAATTGCCGCTTTCCTGAGGTTTAAGGTCTGAATATCAAAATAGTTGTAAAAATCACCAGAGACCCCAAGACCATCGATGCTGAAAATCCACAGCTCTATAACCTGAGCCGAAAAATTTACTTTTATGAAAGCAGTTCCAATATTTGGAAAGCCGGCGCTTATGGTGAAAGTCGCTGGAGAAAGAGCAATCGTGATTTCAGACCTGCATCTGGGAATCGAACATGAGCTGGCGGAAAGAGGGATTTCACTACCCAATCAGATGCCCAGATTGAAAGCGAGGCTCATCACTCTCCTGAAGGAAAAAAGAGCTACTCGTCTGATAATACTCGGCGATGTGAAACACAACGTTCCGGTTACAAGCTGGCATGAATGGCGCGAGTTACCCGATCTCTTTGAAGATTTGGTCCGAATGGTCAAAATCGACATCGTGAAAGGAAACCACGACGGCGGGCTTGAGGGAATGGTGCCACGCGAAGTCACCATCCACGATCCACGCGGATTGGTGCTAGGAAAAAGAAAAAAAGTAGGATTTATGCACGGACATACCTGGCCTGCCCCAGAACTCATCAAAACTGAACTCATCATCGCCGGTCACAACCATCCCGCAATAGAATTTCGAGACGAACTCGGCGGTAGATCAATTGAACCCATCTGGCTCCGAGCAAAGTTAAACCCAAGAAAATTACCCAAAAAGCTGCTTCCACCGGCGGGAAAAAGGTTGCCGGACCTCATCGTGGTGCCTGCATTCAGCGAACTCGTCGGGGGCGCGGCCGTGAATCGAGGGCTGCCCAAAGACCTGATCGGACCGATCTTTCGCTCCGGAGCGGTGAAGCTAGATGAGGCCGAGGCCTACCTGTTGGATGGGACTTTCCTTGGAAAAATCGGGGCACTTAGATAAAAGCCAAAGAAATAAACCACCTAAAAGGCTTTTATAAGATGGTAGAGTTAAACATCGGGGGATAAGACGACAGACGTTATCATAATTGGGGCTGGGCCGGCTGGGCTTTTTGCCGCCTATGAGCTGTCCCGAAAATCAAAGCTATCGGTGACTGTAGTTGACTGGGGAAACGATATAACCAAGCGACACTGCCCGGCAACTAAAACTGGCAAGTGCATCGGCTGCGTTCCCTGTCACATAATGTCTGGACTCGGCGGCGCGGGCGGGATGTCCAGCGGCATTCTCAATCTCAGGTATGATATTGGAGGAGACTTAAGCAAATTCACCAAGAGCGTGGAAAAAGCTGAAGAGCTGGTTAAAGAAGTCGATGAAATTTTTGTCGAAAACGGAGCCCCAAAGGAAGTTTATGGTTTAGACACGGCGGGCATCGATGAACTGGCGAGAAAAGCGGCTGCTGCTGGGATCAGGTTCATACCAATACCACAACGCCACATTGGCAGCGAGTATCTGCCCGATGTAATAAGTTCCATCAGACAAAAACTTGAAAAGCGCGGCGTCAAAATACTGTTGAACACAAAGGTTGAAAGCATCGGGCAGGGCAAAGTTATCATCAACGGCTCCGTGGTAAAAACTGATTATATCCTAGCCGCTCCAGGGAGAGTGGGCGCCGACTGGTTTGCCGCCCAAGCCAGGGCACTGGGCGTCAAGCTGACTCACCTTCCCGTGGATATTGGGGTCAGGGTGGAAGTTCCGGCGGTGGTCTACGAACCGGTGGTCAGAGTAAACAGGGACCCCAAGTTCCACATCCAGACAAAAACTTTTGATGACTTCGTCCGCACCTTCTGTACAAATGCTGAAGGGTGGGTGATGGAGGAACGCTATGACGACCACGTCGGGGTAAACGGGCAATCTCTGCGCAACAAAAAATCTAAGAACACCAATTTCGCCTTTCTAGTTCACGTAGGGCTCACCCAGCCAGTTACCGACACCAACGCCTATGGAAGGTCGATCGCCTACCTTGCGACCACGATAGGGGGCGGAAGGCCTCTAATTCAGAGAATGGGAGATCTCCGAGCCGGTAGACGCTCCACTTGGGAGAGGATTGATAGAGGACATGTGACTCCAACGCTTAGAAGCGTAACTCCGGGCGACATATCGATGGCCCTGCCTGGAAGAATAGTAACCGACATTATCGAAGGGCTCGAACGTCTGGATAAGGTGGTGCCGGGAGTTGCCTCTGACTCCACGCTACTTTATGCTCCTGAGGTCAAACTTTATGCCATGCAAATAAACGTCGATCAAAATATGGAAACCAGCGTTCCCAACCTCTTCGTGGCAGGAGATGGGGCCGGCCTGTCGAGGGGGATCGTCACGGCAGCTGCAACCGGGCTGCTCGCCGCCAGAGGAATCATCAAAAAATCCGGCAGCGAAAAATCACCAAGATTAAGCTAGGGCCTCCACTGCATATATTTTGGCGTGAAGAACACCATCATCCTCATAAAGTAATGAAATTGCGCTAAATCTTCTGCCCTTGCGAAGCAGTTCCCTGGGACCATTATAATCGGTGGGTGTTAAAACCGCGTGAAGGCGGTCATCGACCAACAAGATGGCTTCGCCAAGCTGCACCTTCAAAACCTCAAAAACATGTCGCTCCACCGTTGGGGTCTCAGCCGCAGCACCTATGGAGAACAATCTTCCTCCACGTTCTCTCAACTGACCCTCCGCCTGAAGTTTATCCACGGCTGCATTGATGACAGCGTGGCTTCTCCCCTCCTCCTCAAGTTCGGTATACAGCTCCTCAATGGACAGTCCTTTCTTGCCAGCGCTTAAAACTGAATTCAAGACCCGCTTAGCGGTTCTCCTCACCTCCCGATCAAACCTTGACATTCTCTCCTTTTCGGCCTTCATCAACTCCGCTTCAGAAAAGGGGGCTGGAGCCGCTTCAGGCGTGGGGGGAAGCTTCGCCGCAAATATAAACTCAGGTGAAACCGGTTTCTTTTCGGGTGCTGTCCCAAGGCGGATGATGGGATGAAGCTCTGAGTTCAGCTCCTTCACCATCCGTTTCATCCTTTCTGCCATCTTTCTGCTGGCCACCAAGTAACCAACATCCAGGGTGCCTTCAGTAGCTAGAATGACGACCCTGCCAAAACTTCTTCTCCCTGTTCTGCCCTTCCTTTGAATGTACCTGATCTCGCTGGGGACTGGCTCGTAGAAAACCACCAAATCAACGCTCGGTATATCCAGACCTTCTTCACCTATGCTGGTAGCCACCAAAACTTTAATGTCACCTGACCTGAACCTCTGCAAAAGCAATGACTGTTGATCTTGGGTCAAACCTTGGTCCTGGTCTCGATTGGCCTGTCCGATAAACCTCACCACAGTCAACCCAAGCTTGGACAATCTTGCCGCCAGATAAGTAGAGGTATCCCGATACTGGGTAAAGACGATTATCCTCGAAGAAGGGTTGGAGGAGAGCTGTTCCAGCACCAGCTTTTCCAAAATCTCCACCTTGGGATGATCCTCAAGACCACCGGAATCGAGAACCCGATAAACTCCATTAAAAACAAGCTCGGACACTATTGTCTTGTGGCTCGTTTTACTGCTGTTTTTTAACCTGTTCAAAAAAAGCCTCAAAGTCTGCGGGCCTTGACTCTCCAAAAGTTCCAGCGCGTGAAAAAGAGTCAGAGCAGAGGACTGCAAAATCAAAGCAGTAAAAAGTGGGCCGCGCTCATCAGGAGTTGAAGCCTCTTCCAGTCTGCTCCTAATTGCATCTCCGGCTTTCAGCAGGTCTGATCTGAAGATATACTTTGGATTTTTTCTAATCACTCCCATGGCAGACAATCTCTGAAGGCGATCATCCAGCATACGTCTGATGGCTCTCTCGATTACTCGGTGTGATTCCGGCAGGGGGACCAGCTTCCACTCAACAGCGACAGGGTTGAGGTAAGGTTTAACATCCTCGTCCTCCTCGGTTCGGGCCTCAACATGCTCTATGTAAAGGGCCCTGCAGATCTCCTCAATCCTCTCCCGATCGGCACCCGGGCTGGCAGTAAGCCCCAAAATTATGGGATAGGGAGCCTCGCTCACATAGGCCTGCGCCACGCGTGTGTAAGCATAATTTTTCCGGGCACGGTGACACTCGTCAAAGATGAGAAGACTGAAATCCTTAAGACTCATGCCGAGACTGTGATCATTATCTACCACCTGCGGCGTGGCGAAGTAGATTCTTGATTTATCCTGCCAAGCCTGCAATCTAAAACTAGGCTTGTATTTACCCGTAAGAACCTGAACATCATCCGGGTGGAGTTTCAAAAGCCTCAAAAAAGTGTCGCGGTGCTGCAGAACTAGCGGCCGCGTGGGGGCCATCACTAACACTTTCAGGTCACTGTAGTTATAGAGAAAATGAGATGCCACTAAGGCAGCTATAACCGTCTTTCCTAAGGCAGTCGGGAGGACCACGAGGGTGTTTCTTTTTATCGCTTCTTCGGCAATCCTAAGCTGATAGGCCCGCTCCTCCAAAGCCTCGGCTCTGACTAGGGGATTAATAACCGACATCAGGAGATCAGATTTCTATGATCTCTTCCGAAGCTTTAGGTTTTGGCTTCTCAGGGGCCTGGGGGTTAACCTCATCTATCCCTTTGAGAAGATCAGCCAGCTTATCATCAGTGAATAGCTCTCTAATTTTAATGAACTCCTCAGAATTTCGAACTATAAAGCCTCTGCGTCTAGAGGGCCTGCCTGACGAATCAACAGGATTTATCTCTACCACCAATCTGGTCGGCGATTTTCCATAAGGTGGGAGCTTGACGATAAAAACTCCGGGAAGCGTTGTCGGTTTTCTTTCCCAGTCACTGCCTTTTTCAAGAAACATTCGAAGTGATTCAGTCAGTTTGCCGCCTCTCACGATTACCACCTTTTAAAGCTCTGTGTGTCTCGATTAAATAAGTATCCTGCCGATGAAACTCCGCCATCAGTTCCAAACAAACTTTGAATCATTCGATAACTTCTAGTTTGGAGAGGATTCTGCGCTGTTCAGGTGTGATCTCAATTGGATGCGGCCTCTCCGGAACTTCAACTTTCTTGGCCTCACCAAAGACAGCCGTCGAGAAGTAGCGATAACCGTGGTCATTGAGCATTGTGACAATACGTTTAAGTTCCGGATGCCTTTTGTGCAGCTCCAAACAGGCCTTTACGTTGGCCCCGCTTGAGATCCCAACAAACAGCCCTTCCTCACGGGCCAGCCTTTGTGTCATCTCAATAGCATTTTTTGAATCAACCAGAATGACGCCATCGAGTACTGAGATGTCCAAAATTGATGGAATGAAACCATCGCCGATACCTTCAATCTGGTGCGTTCCCCATCGCTGCTTTGAGAGCACTGGACATTCGGATGGCTCGACTAAATATATCTTAATTTTCGGATTCTTCTCCTTCAGATATTTTCCCACACCCGTTATCGTGCCTCCAGTTCCGGCGGTGGCTACAAAAGCATCCAGTTTACCGTCCAGCTGCTCCCAAATCTCCGGAGCTGTAGTTTCATAATGGGCCTGAACGTTCTCAGGATTGTTAAATTGATCCACGAAAAAGTACTTCCCCGGATTCTCTTTAATGAGCTCCTTTGCCTTGTTGAGGGCTAGATCAACATCGGACTCGGCGCCCGGCACCTCCAAAATCTTGGCCCCAAAAACCCTCATGGCCTTCTTTCTTTCCTCACTCATGCCTGCAGGCATGACGATGACCACGGGGAAACCCAAAAAGGCACCCATCATTGAGGTGGCAATGCCAGTATTCCCGGTCGTGCTCTCCAAAATAGTCATGCCCTTTTTAAGCCTGCCATCTTCAATTGCGCTGCTCAGGATTTTGAACAGGATTCGATCCTTGAGGCTGCCTGACGGGTTCATGAACTCCGCCTTTCCAAAAAGCTCCAGACTCGGCGCGTTGAAACTTTTCGTGATCTTACCCATCTTGATTATCGGTGTGTTACCAATTGCTCCGGTGAGATCATCAGCAACTTTTAACCTGCCACCCATTTTCAGCCCAACCACCTCAAAATAATAAGTTTGAACCGCTATTTAAAACAATGGACCAATAATTTTGGGGATAAAGTGCCGACGTCCTTCACCCTGACAATCTTGCTTTCCGCCTCCATCGAGATTCAAACGACGCTACTGGAAAGGTTCCTTTGGAACATGAGCAAAGGTCTGATCTATATCCTCGTCGCAGTGATGTTATGGCTTCTGCTGCGGAAACTGAACCGCATAAGACCGTTCAAGCACAAGCGTTCAGGTAGATAAAAGGTGGGGTCGCCGAGATTTGAACTCGGGTCTCTGGCTTTTACGCTTCTGGTCTAAGCCCCGTTCGGCAGGTCATGATAGGACCTTAAGCCAGAAGGATAGACCAAGCTACCCCACGACCCCGAAACCAAACTTAACATTTTATGATAAAAAGCTTGAAATTATGTGGCCCTACCCTTAATTAATTTCTCGATTTCTTTTTCCAGCCATTCCGCGGGAACTTCTTGAATGCTTATCTTAAGACTCTGGCCTCGCTGCCCTAATCCAGAGGGTTTGATGTCCACCAAGCCCAGTGCGCCGAGCCTCTGCAAATACTCCCAGAACTGTGTGTGTTTTCTAGCCTTCTCATGATATTCTTCACACACCACGCGGTAGGTCTTCTCAACATCACCGGTAAAAGCATAGGCCCGTTTGGATATGGCCAGCTTTCTGGCCACCGCGAGTAGAACCAGCTTCTCATGCAGCTGAAGATCTCGCAGGGTTTCCCGCTTAATCTCGGGATAAACTTCCGCCTTTGCCTTACGGACATGCTCCGGTGTAACTTCCTTCACCCCTTCGGCATCCGCAGCCATGCCTGCGCGCCAGAGCAACTCCAGCGCAAAACGCGCATCACCCCATCTGGACGCAATATCCGCTATCAATTCTATGGTGTCTTCCCCAACAACACCGGGCTTGAAGGCCTCAACTAACCGGCTAGCGAGAATATCTCTAAGCTGGGAAGCACTGTAGCGGTCGAGCGATATCACGTTGTGCATAAAGGTGCTCTGAGTAGCTGCATCCAAGGATCTGAGAAAACTTTTGTCGCGCGCAATTGCAATCAGGCTTATACGATTAGGACCTCCGGACTCCTCCGCCGTCCTCGTCAGGGAATAAATGAGGTTGGGACCGTTCTGCTGCACGAAGAAATCGAGTTCATCGAGAGTGACCGTGAGATAGGCATCACGGGAGTTGAGATAAGTAACAACATCGTTAAGAAGCTTCTCTGGTCCGAGACCGTGATAGGGCCAGCGGGGATTAAAGTGCTGCAGGATCTTTGCAATCACTGAGTAAATGGTTCTGTCCTTGCGGCAGTTGATGTGTAAATAAGTCAAGATCATCCCTCTGCTGCTCGCCGCCTTCTCAAGCTCAGCGCCAAATCTCCTGGTCAATGCTGTCTTGCCGACCCCAACGCTTCCAGTAACCAAAACTCGCTGGCTAGACCTGTTCTCGAGCACAGGCTTGAAAAATCTGGTTAGCTGGCGAAACTCCTCATCACGATGAACGAGCACCTGCGGTACATATTCCGGCATCAGCTTGCTGGCGTCACGAAAAACAGTATCCCTATTCATCTCCTCCTCAAAGATGTCTCTGTACATTAGCATCCCAATCAATCTTTCAACCAACAAATAATTAATCCTATGTAACTTATGCCCAGAAACAACCAAAGATTGAACCCCAAAAACCCGTCAGGTTTCCCTTTTGGCTCCTTTAAAGGCAAACTTAACCAGTATAGGTGTAACTAAGGACGTTAACAGTACAACCATCACCGTCATCGAAAGCAAGGACTGGCCAACAACTCCTGCCCTCACCCCTATGGAGGCCATTATCAAAGCGACCTCTGCTCTCGGCATCATTCCCACACCAACCCTCAGCGAGTCTTTAAACCCAAAGCCGCTGAGGAGAGCACCCAGGCCACACCCCACTATTTTGTCAAACATGGCAATTGCTAAAAAGGAGATTGCGAGAACGCCGATCGCTCCCAGTGCCTGAAGGTCCGTCTCAACACCCATATTGACAAAAAATAAAGGAATGAGG
>JACIWF010000052.1:0-6161 GCA_014361095.1 Hadesarchaea archaeon
AGAAGCTCATTCGATTGTGGGGCGCATGATCTCGATGGCGATCGTGAACAATCGAACTGCAACTGAACTTACCAGTGAGGACTTGAAAAAGGCTTCACAGGAGGTCATCGGCAGGGAAATAACCCTTGACCAAGAAAAACTGAAAAGAGCGCTGAGTGTCAAAAATTGCGTTTCCTCAAGAAATATCATCGGCGCTCCCGGTCCTAAGGCGGTCAAAAGACAGCTGACCGCGTTAAAACGTGAAGTCAGAAAACACCATAAACTGCTGTGGACCTGGAGACGCGCTGTGACAAGATCTGAGGAAAATCTGATCAAAGAGGCCGAGAGGAGATTTAAATGACCGTCAACGTTGCTGTGGTGGGTGCCTCGGGATATACCGGCGCAGAACTCTTCAGGTTGCTGGCCAACCACCCTAAGGTCAACCTCGTTGGGGCCTATGGTATGAAAAACACGGGGAAAAAGGTTAGTGAAATACACCCCAGTCTGCAAGGCATCGTTGACCTGAGGATTGAGGATTCCGACTGTAAAAAAATCAGGCAGGTGGCGGAGGTGGTTTTTACCGCCACGCCGCATGGTGTGGCGATGAAGCTTGTCCCGGAACTGTTGAGGGGCAATATCAAAGTCATCGACCTGAGCGCCGACTACCGCTTTGATGATGTAAAGATATTCGAAAAGTATTATGTGAAACACGAAAGCCCAGAGCTGAAGGGAGTTTACGGGCTTCCGGAGCTGTATCGGAAGAAGATAAAATCCGCCGAGCTGGTGGCCAACCCGGGCTGTTTTCCAACCGCGGCTTTGCTCAGCTTGGCGCCGCTAGTTAAGAAGAAATTGATCGACTTAGAACACATAATTATAGATGCCAAGACGGGCACTTCAGGAGCCGGCGCCACTCCCACCGAATCCACCCATCATCCGCTGGTCGGAGCCAACGTCACGGCCTACAAGGCAACCACCCACCGCCATACGCCGGAGATAAATCAAGAACTGAGCAAGCTGGCCGGCACAACGGTAAGAGCATACTTTACACCGCACCTGCTGCCCATCGTCAGAGGCATCCTTTCTACCGCCCACGTCTTCCTCAAAAAATCGATGCCAAAGCCTGAACTTCTGGAAATTTACCGAGAATTTTACCGGGGGGAGCTCTTTGTGCGAGTGAGGGAGGAGCTGCCCCAGGTCAACTATGTGGTGGGGTCAAACTACTGCGATATTGGGGTGGAAACAGAGACAGACGGAAACCGCGCTGTCATCGTCGCTGTAATCGACAACCTGGTGAAAGGGGCCTCCGGGCAGGCCGTCCAGAACATGAACATCATGCTTGGCTTTGAGGAGACTGAGGGTCTGCGCGGTTCTGCCCTGCGGCCTTAGGAGATATTCTTAAAATCTCGACGTGTGTCTTTTTCGATGAGATGAGGGTGAAGATGATGGTGGAAACTCTTGGAGGAGCCGAATCAATAGCCCCATTTTTCAGTCCAAGATCGGTCGCGATAATCGGGGCCAGCTCGAAACAGAAAAAGATCGGTTACGTGATTGCAAAGAATTTCATTGAAAGTTTCGCGGGGAAACTTTTCCTCATAAATCCTAGCGCCCAGCAAATCCTCTCCCACAAATGCTACCCCAACATCAGCTCTATCCCTGAAAGTGTGGATCTGGCCGTGATCGCAGTCCCGGCCAAATCGGTGAAAGAGGTGCTGGAAGAATGCGGGGAAAAAGGTGTCAGGACTGCCGTGGTGATCTCCAGCGGCTTTAAAGAAAGTGGAAAAGATGGTGCCAAGATGGAGGAAGAGCTGGTTAGCGTCTCAAGAAAGTATCACATCAGGATGATGGGTCCCAACTGCATGGGTGTCTTCAATTCCACAACGATGGTCGACACCCTCTTCATCCCGCGCTATCGGCTGAAAAGGCCGCCACAGGGGAAAATCGCCTTTATCTCCCAGAGTGGAGCCTCAGGAATTGCCTTTCTTGACTGGGCGGCCGGTGAAAGGATAGGCATCAGTAAGTTTGCCAGCTACGGCAACGCAGCGGATGTCGATGAAGCCGATCTTTTAGAATTTCTGGCCACGGATGAGGAAACCAAGGTCATCGCCATGTACCTTGAGGGCATAAAAGAAGGTAGAAAGTTCGCCAAGATAGCTCGCGAGGTGACTAAGGAAAAGCCGGTAATTGTTTTGAAAACAGGGGTAACCGATTCAGGGGCAAAAGCGGCTCTCTCGCATACTGGATCCCTATCCGGTACCGATGAAATATTCAATGCTGTGGTGAAACAGACAGGCATGATCAGGGTCTACGACTGGGAGGAAATGTTTGACATTGCCAGGGCCCTCGCCTACCAGCCCGCGGCTAGAGACAACAGGGTGGCGGTTATAACCAACGGCGGCGGCGCTGGGGTCATGATTGCAGACGAACTAGAAAAACATGGCATGGCGCTAGCCAGGTTTAGCGAAGAAACTACCTCCAAGCTCAAAGAGAAGTTTCCTCCACACGTCACCCTCAGCAACCCGATGGACCTGGGTGGAGACGCGGACAATGAGAGATTTCGGGAAGCCATAGGTGCTGTTATTGATGATGACTCAGTAGATTCTCTAATTTTGACCTGCATACCTCACACCCCGGCAATCGACCTAGAATCATTTGTTGACATGGTCGTTGACACAAAGGGCAAAAACAACAAACCTATGATCGTCTGCCTTCCTGGAGGTAGGGTTTCCCTTGAGGTCCGGGAGCTCTTTGAGGAAAACGGGATACCGACCTACCCCACACCGGCAAGGGCGGCTCTCGCACTTTCGGCTTTAGTCAGGTACGGAAGGCTGAAAAACGGCAGTTGAGGCATAAAGAAGTTAAGGAGGAAACGTTTCCTTTTCATTGGTGTCGAAATGACCACGGTTCTCGAGGGCGGCATAACTGAAGTTCCCGGATTTCTGGCCGCCGGTGTTCGGGCCGGGATCAAGCGACGCGGACTTGACGTCATGCTAATAGCCAGCGAAGATGGACCGGTTACCGCGGCTGGGGCCTTTACCACAAATCTGGTCAAGGGGGCACCGGTGATCATAACCTCAAAAAATATCCGGAGAGGTAAGCTCGGGGCCATCGTGGCCAATTCCGGAATTTCCAATGTTTTCACCGGTGAACGAGGTCTTCGCGACGCACGCCGGATGGCCCAGCTAACAGCGCGCCTGCTCAAGCTGCGACCTTACCATGTGGCCGTTGCCTCAACGGGGCTGATCGGTACCTATCTGCCCATGCGCAAGGTGGAGACCGGGATCCGTGCGGCCGTGAAGGAGCTTTCCAACTCGAGGGAAGCCAGCCTCAACGCGGCGAAGGCTATCATGACAACCGACACCACCCCGAAGGAAATCGCAGTTCAGATAGAGCTTGAGGACGGCACACCGGTAAAAATCGGGGGCATCGCCAAAGGGGCCGGCATGATCGCACCCAAGCTGAAGACGGCCACGATGCTCGCCTTCATCGTCACCGATGTCTCGATAACACCGGACGCGTTGAGGGCGGCGCTTCAGCCGGCCGTCGACGATAGCTTCAACATGATCAACATCGACGGGGACACGAGTACCAGCGATACCGTCATCGTGATGGCGAACGGGCGGGCCAAAAATCGCCGCATCACCCTGGAGAGAAAGGACAAGGAGTTCTGGGAAGGCCTCAAATTCGTTCTTACCGAGCTGGCCTGGATGATCGCGAGGGACGGAGAGGGAGCCACCCATCTGATTGAGGTGATGATCAAAAACGCCAAGAACTTGGATGACGCACGAAGGGCTGCCAGAGCTGTCGCCGGATCAAATTTGGTCAAAGCTGCCATCTTCGGGAGAGATCCGAACTGGGGTCGCATTGCCTCAGCCATCGGTTACTCCGGGGCATCGTTTAACCCCTCAAAGATCAGCATCGAACTCGTCAGTGAAAGAGGTAGAGTGGACCTTGTGGTTAAGGGCAAGCCCGGTACCAAACGCGCCTTAGAAAGAGCGCGGGATATCCTGAGAAGCCGCGAGATAGAGATTCATGTGGATATGGCCATGGGCAAGGCCTGTGCCACTGCCTGGGGCTGCGACCTGACCTACGACTACGTCCGGATCAACTCAAAATACACCACCTGAAAAAGGGCACCCGCCTAATGGCCCCGGTCGATTCACACTTTTAACTTGGATAACCTGATGCAGAAACTTATAAGAGAAAATGATGACGTGATTATGCGAGGGATTATGGTGAAGCTGTTCACAGTTGGTCCGGTTGCGTGCAGACCAGAGGTCCTCGCGGAGATGGGGCGACAGATGTTCAGCCACCGCAGCGAGGAGTACAGGGAGCTGCACCGGCAGACGGTTGCGAGGCTGCAGAATTTCCTCGAGACAAAAAACCAGGTCTTCCTGTTCCCGAGCTCAGGCTCTGGGGTGATGGAAGCTACCGTGAGAAACTGCGTTGAGAGAAAGATGCTCTGCTGCATCAACGGAGAGTTCGGCAAGCGCTACGCTGAGGTCGGGACATCAAACGGCAGAGAGGTCGAAAGATTGGAAACCGAGCTGGGCACTCCAACCACTCCGGAGCAGCTGGAGGAAAAACTTTCTCGATGCCCGGACGTTGAAGCGGTCACAATCACCTACAACGAAACCAGCACCGGTGTGATAAACCCGCTGCCGGAGCTGGCCAAGGTGGTGAAGGAGCACGGCAAGCTGCTTTTCGTTGACGCGGTGAGCGCAATGGGTGGAGCCGAAATTAAGGTTGACGACTGGGGGATTGATGTCTGCTTCGCCAGCTCCCAGAAGTGCTTCGGTGTGCCTCCTGGTCTGGCGGTGGGAAGCGTGAGCAAAGAGGCGCTCGAAAGATCAGAAAAGGCGAAAAACAAGGGTTGGTACTTTGACTTCAAACTTTATGAGAAATATCAGGAGGACTGGGGCACCCACATGACGCCGCCGGTGCCGCAGATAGCCGCGCTTAACAAGGAGCTGGAGATCATCGAGAAGGAAGGAGGCAAGGCCAAGCGACTGGAACTCTATCAGAAGCGCAGCCGAATGATAAAGGAAGGGGTGGAAGCCCTTGGTCTCTCCCTTTTCCCCAAACCGGGTTGCGAAAGTCCCACCGTTTCGTGTATCCGGGCGCCAAAATCGATGAGTGGCCTTGAGGTCTACAAGCGGATGCGGCAAAAGGGGTTCGAGCTTGCCAAAGGCTACGGCTCGCTCAAGGACAGCACCTTCAGGATCGGCAACATGGGATACATCCCGATGGAAGACATCAGGGAGATGCTCCAGGCCCTCTCAGAAGTGATCAAATAGGGGATTAAAAAAGCTGGCCAAACGACTACTCTGCCTCATTGAACTGGGCGTAAATCAGACTGAGAACTTTCTCGGCGGTCTTTGCACGGATGCTGTATCCTTTGCAATCATGGTTCATAAACGAGTAGCCGAAAGAGTAGGTTCCCTGTACCCAAGCTTTCTCAGCAACTGCCTGCAGAACTGCTTCATAGGCATCGGCCTGTTCCTGCCAATCGCTGGCGACCGATGGGTTTTCAGGCAGGAAATCACTGATCTCGTCAGAATAAACTCCATATTGCTGTGTGGCTGATCCATCCGCTGACCAGTAGGCTACCTCTGTGAAGATTATCGGCTTGTTGAACTGTTGGTAAATTGGCAAATACTCCGTCTCAAGTATCTGCAGCGCACGAGACTTCATCGAGCTATAACTGTCCGAGGCCGTGTCGGCTATACTCTCCCACCAGATGGCACCGATGTAATCAAGATCACTGTACCAATCATATTCAGATGAGCTAACGAAAGTGTCGACGGTAATCGGTCCGGAATAAACTGTCCTTATTTCTGATATCAGGTCCTTCCATTTTTGATTGATGTAAGCGGCAGAGGAAGGGTTTTCAGCATCTTGCCAGGGGAAGTTGGCCAAGATGAGCATTTCAACGCCTTTCTGCTCCGCTATTTTTGCATGAAACATGTAAATTGATTTGATCTCAGCATAAAACGCGTCATACCAATCATTGCTGTTATGTCGCTCAAAACCCACATACGGGATTTCAGAGGGGTAGGGAAAAGCCCTCAGGGCGACCTTAAGACCACTCCGGTGTAAAGTGTCAATGGTGTAATAAAGTTCATCCAGAGTGAACGAGTTCCAACCCATATCGGCGATCGGTGGATCCACGCTGATGATGCCTG
>JACIWF010000052.1:6171-8857 GCA_014361095.1 Hadesarchaea archaeon
AACCCAGGTCGCGTTGTGTTGAGATATCCTCGCCGCGGTCGTCTCCACAAGAGGCAACCAACTTGGTCTCCAATAGTCGATAAGCTCTATACCGGACTGAAAAGCTTCACCACTGATCCTCCTCTGATAAGAAGGAGTCTCATGAAGGGAAACTGAAGCCGGAATTGACTCGCGAACCTGGTGACGCCACTGAGTTATCCTATCAACTTGCAACTTACCACTGGAGCCGACATTAACCTGGCGAAAGGCATCGTTGCTATCGGGGTTTAATTTTTCGACTCCAATCTCCGGGTCTCCATTGCGCAGGTACTTGTAGGAAAAGTTGCCCGGCTCCGTGTAAACAATATAAAACCAGCTTTTTCCATCCTTGTGCCACATTTTTATTGGCGCGTAACCGCCCCACTCCGTGGTGGTGAAGTAAACTGTATCGTCAGTGGGTGCCTCAACCTCAAGGGTGAGGGGAACTTGATACCCGGCCCTCCAGGACCAGACCTCATCGTCAGTCGTGGTTTCGCCCTGAACTGGCAGACCACGGAGGACAGGTTCACCATTCTTGTCTCGCTCTCGGTCTATCTTGTGGTCGCCTAGAGTATAGAAGTACTTTACATAGGTGCCCTTGCCAATGTAGGTGGTATAAGTCCAGAGGCCGTCCTCCTCAGGGTCGGGCTCCATATCGACGATACGAGCAATGTGAATTGATGTGCCTTCGAAATAGGTGTA
Organism: Hadesarchaea archaeon; assembly: GCA_014361095.1. Classification (GTDB taxonomy): domain Archaea; phylum Hadarchaeota; class Hadarchaeia; order Hadarchaeales; family Hadarchaeaceae; genus Hadarchaeum. The sequence continues at coordinate 6,892 of JACIWF010000052.1, forward strand.
AAAACCTAGATTGGTGACGTCACCCAATATTCTGGGCACGGCTCCCTCAGGGTGATCAAAAGGAACCACGACTTCGAAGGTTACCTCGACCATTGGAGCCGCAGTAACTGTGAAATTATGATTCGTGGTCTGACCAGCGGTTATGTTCACCTGTGCCATCTGGGCGTAGTATTCACCGTTTGGCGAACGGACTGAAACCGGGCAGGGCCCAGCCGGAACACCATATATTCTGTACTCGCCATCCGCATAGGTGATTGTCTGGTAAGGACCTGCGGAGACTATCAGTCCCATCACCGGCTTACCTGAAGAATCAGTCACCCTGCCGCGTAGATTTCCAACTGAATTTGGCGGGAGCGGGAGATCCTCCCACTTAGCCACAGCTTCCTCAACCTTCATACTCCCCGAAACGACTAACTCACGGTAATGAAAGTCAATTCCATCACGGTAAACGTATGACTCCTCCTTATCCCAGTCTCCCCCTCGGCTATACCGGTAACGCAACACGGAGCCAACTGGGGCTTCCAGAGTTATCTGCCAATTGTTGGGAGCAACTTTGGTCATCTGCATCTCTTCTCCGGACTCAAAAAAGATGTCTCCGAGGAACATCGATATCGTTTCCCCATCAGGTGAATTTGAAGGCGTGTGCAAAGTTATGGTTAATTCCGCCAGCTCAACCTGTGGTTCGGCACCGCCACTGGGTGTTGTGGTGGTAGTAAACGTGCCTTCAGGAGTTGTGGTTGTAGTCACGGGGCTCGTAGGAGTTGTGGTTGTAGTCACGGGGCTCGTAGGAGTTGTGGTCAACTGAATTTCCGAAGGTCGGGACAGAAAAAGCATGCCTGCAACTACTCCGACAGCACATACAGCGATGACGACAGCGATGACAGACATTTTCATTTGATGAACCGAATTTTCTCGAAGTTATAGTATTTAAAGGTTTTACCCAAAAAATAACGCTTATTGTTTAAACACACCAAGGTTCAACTTGAATTGTTTGCCAACACGGTCAGGCCGACCTGCTGAATTCATCAATCAAACGAAAACAGCAAAATTTTTGGATATTATTATAAGAAGCAAATGTAATTTTGTTTTTGGATCAAATGTCGCTCACGCCAACAAAGTACATCTGGATGAACGGTAGGTTGGTTCCCTGGTCTAAGGCCAAGATCCACGTTTTGACGCACACGCTCCACTACGGGATGGGTGTTTTCGAAGGCATAAGGTGCTACCGGACCGAAAAGTGGCCGGCGGTTTTCAGGCTCAAGGACCACATCAAAAGGCTGGAGAACTCCGCCAAACTGGTCGGGATGAAACTCCCCTACTCCGTAAACAGGCTGATCCGCGCCACCAAGGAGACGGTGAAGGCCAACCGCATCCTGGAGTGCTATATCCGGCCCATCGCCTTTTACGGCTACGGCGTCATGGGGCTGAATCCAGAAGGATGCAGGGTCGACGTGGCGATAGCGGTCTGGCCCTGGGGGACATATCTTGGGGAGGAGGGGCTCAGAAACGGCGTCCGGGCTAAGATATCGAGATGGCGCAGGATCCATCCGAGCATCATGCCACCGCAGGCCAAGGTGGTGGCGAACTATGCCAACTCAATACTGGCCAAGGTAGATGCCCTTGACTCCGGCTACGATGAGGCAATCCTGCTCAACCTCGACGGAAAGATAGCCGAGGGGCCCGGAGAAAACGTCTTCATCATTAAAGGGGGCAGACTCTTCACCCCGCCCATTTCATCGGGGGCCCTTTCCGGGATAACCAGGGATTCCGTGATAAGGATAGCTCATGATGAGGGGATCGACTTTGAGGAAAGGGACCTCGCGCCGGAGGACCTCTACTCCGCAGACGAGGCCTTCTTCACCGGAACGGCTGCTGAGGTGACACCGATCCGGGAGGTGGACGGACACAGGATAGGCAACGGTAAAAGGGGACCGATCACGGAAAAGCTGCAGCAAATCTACTTTAA
>JACIWF010000053.1 GCA_014361095.1 Hadesarchaea archaeon
TTTACCATTTCCTTTACCTGAGTTCGATAACCCTTCCGAAAGGCGGTCTCTTCGGATCGCCTCCTCTACTGATCACCCACACCACATCGAAGCCCGGAGCTTCACTCGGGTAGTCGCCGTATCCGTCCGTGAGGTAGACGAGCACCTGCACTTTTTCATTTTTAATGGCTTCGAAAACCGGAATGAACGAGGTGCCACCGCCGCCCTTTATGTTGACCCTGAAACTGTCGAAGTCCTCCAGTGAAGTCGCGGTGATGTCGGTGTGCACTTCCGCGTCGCAGGCCAGCAACCGCACCCTGAACGACCTGAAGGTGGATAGTATCCCGCGGATTTCGCTGAGGAATTCCTTGAGCTCCTCTTCTGAAATGCTTCCCGAAGTATCGACAGCCACAGCTGCGTTGAGCCTTCGTTCCCTCTTCGTTGGGTAGTATATCCCGTACTGTATCCACTTCTTGCTCGGCTTCCGCCAGTCGGGTCTCATCCCTCGCACCTTCGTGGTGTACTGCCACAGGAGCTGGCGCCAGCCGAGCTTCGGGTAGAGCAGGTCCTCGATGAAGCGCTCAAGCCCGGCGGGAAGCCTGCCCTGGTTCTTCGCAATTTGCGCCGCTCTCACGGTTCGCCTTTTCCACTCCTGCTCCAGCCTTTCAGCCTTTGTCTTGGGGTCGACGCCGTTTGCTTCCTTTGTTCTGTCCCAGACGGAATGGTCATCGAGCGTCGTCGGAAAGTCGCCCTCGACCTCTTCAAACGGAACAGGATAGCCGCCAAAGTCCTCCGGCTGCACCGTGTGGTATTCTTCCCAGCCGTGCCCGCACCCATCGCACCTGAACCCCACTTCCACATCGAAGTCACCGTCATCGCGTTTGGTCGACTTGTACTTTGCTCCCCTGATACGTTTGCAACCGCATTTGGGGCACTTGTACTCGGAAAGAAGCTCGTATATTTCCTCGGCGCACTTGCCTTCGTATCTTTTGTCGTACAGGACCCATTCCGGGAGTGAAAAGCTTTTTCTCACTATTGGGTTCACAGCGTAATCTGTGGCCAGGTTCCACCTGAAGGGATCCCGCGTATCTCGGCGCCAGAGGTGTCCCAGAGCAACGTGCATGAGCTCGTGGCTTATTATGCCCTCTATCTGCCCCGGCGGGATATTCACGATCTTGTCGGGCTGGTAGTAGAGAAACTTTCCGTCGGTTCCCATCCCGCCGCAGTATGGGCCAAGTTGCGTTGGCTTTGGCTCGAGGTAGGTCGCCAGCACTCCGAAGAACGGATGCTTCAAAAGAAGTTGAACGCGGGCGCGGATGATCGCGTCGTGCGCCCGCTTTTCGAGCTCTTCGCTCATTTGACCACCTCAGAGGATGATGTCCTTGTACTTCGCGGTGAACTTCTTGAACGCCTTGGCGAACTTCACTTTGATATTCGCCCTTATCGCGTCCTTCACCAGCAGGACGGCAAACTCTGCCGGAAGGAGCGTGGCGTATTCTACCAGCCTGTCGGTGTACTCCGGCTTCTCTGCCGTCTTCACCACGATCGTGGAGCAGACAACGTGGAGGAGATCCGGCCTTTCCGGGACTATGTCTTTTCCTTCAAGGATGTCATCGATATCCGGCAGCTGGTCCTTCACGTTCAGATACTCACAGAATTCGGAGGCCATGCCCTCTCCGATGTCGCCCGACAGGATCTCGAAGTCCGCAAGTCCGGCCTTCAGCTTGTCGGAGACGCGGTGCCAGGATCGCGGCGTGGGGAAGGGTTGCTCTGGCGCGTACCTCTCGGGGTCGAACTTAAACAGCGCCTCTGGTTTCCAGTTGAGGAAGCCTATGACATCGGCGACTATTCCGTTCGTCAGCGCCCAACTCTTCCAGTCGTCCAGACCGCACTCCAGCTCGTATATCGAGAAGCGGTTGTTGAGCGCCGCAGGGAGCATATTGACATTGCACTTGTCCGTGATCCTGTTTCCGGTTGCGAAAATGAACCAGCCGTCGCCGAGCTTCCGCCTGCCAACGCACCTCTCGTGTATCCACCTGTAACTTGCCTTTAGGACGTCAAGCTCGGCCAGGTTGATCTCGTCGAAATTTATGATGCCTCTGCCTTCCTCTGGGAAATCGATGAGGGAGACCCACTCGAGTTCCCCGTTCGGTTTGACCAGAGGGAAGCCCTGGACATCCGGTACCTCCCGGGTGCTCAGCTCAACGTTCAGATAGTTCCCCTCCGGCCAGTCGAGATCGGAGCCGAACTCCTCCTTCGCCAGCTGCCTGGCGATCGAGGTCTTCCCGATACCCGGGGCCCCGAGGAGGAGGACGGGGTGCTTTATGTTCTTCCTGATGAGGTTGCGAAGTATCTCCTTGGCTTTTCCAACCTTTATCGTGCTCACCTATACCACCTCCGGTAAAGGGTATTTTTATTGCGGAACACTCAAGCCGACAGGGAGAGCTCGACCAGCAGCGCGGCCAGCCGGCTCCTGTACGGCTCAGGAAGAGTTTCAAGTACTCTTTAACCACACGATACAATCTTTTCTGATTCTCAAGGCGTCAAACTTTTAATATCCAATTTTTTCAGCGTCGTTTTTCTGCTCCATTTTCAGGTCAACAAGAATCTGCCCGTCTCAAACTCACCGTATGAAGCGGCGGTGTTTTTCGACCAAAGCGAATAACGGTACAACTGTCAGGAATAGCTTAGCACTAAAAAATACCTACAGATTAGAAAAACCAGCGTCACGACTTGCCCGTGTTTTCTAGTATTTCCATGAGCTTTGTCGCGACTTATATTGGAAGTTTTAGGTGGATGCCGGCTTGTACGGACTGATAATGAGGTCCCCGATCCCGCGCCATCTCTTGGAACATCTCTCTATCCACCACGAGCGCGTGAATCCCTAACACCTTTCCGGCTGTTTCTTCAACGGCCTTCACTGCTTCTTTCGGTGCTACCAGAAGAACATCAACGTCGCTTACTTTCGTTGCCGTCCCTTTGGCGAAACTGCCGTAGAAGTAAGCATCCAGTGACACATGGCTGAGTTCCCGACAAATCTGCTCCACAAGCTCCCTAGCCGCGTCAGCAACCGGTTTTGCGGCCTTGCTCATCGCTTCGTCGAATGCGATGACCTCAGCCAAATGAAGTGCGACCTTTGTCAGTGGGCTGTCCCTCAGCGATAGTAGAACTTTTTTTCCTCTTCGCTCGTAGTTGACGACTTTGTGCCGCGCAAGTTTCCAGGCGCATCGCTGGACAGTTCCATACGGATTCTTGCCCAAGAGAGGAGCGATTGACTTCGTGAGATCCGTTATGCTACGCTCGCCCCATCGAAGCTCACGCAGGATGAGAAACGAAACTGGGTGAATCCATTCCACAGCTTACACCCCCTCAATCCTTTCCAGCTCCAAGATGAATTTCTCAGCTTTAGTCAGCATCTCCGGCACCTTATCCTGTAGTGCCTCAGAATACACGGCATATCTTGCAACTTCCCTTAGCTTTCTCGCATCATCCAGTATCTTCCCGAGCGAGCTTGCTTCCACATGCTTTCTCTCCTCGCGCAAGAGTTCGATGAGTTTGCCAATTGTTCCCAAGTGATCTTCGCTTGCCCATCCCTTACGTGCTAAGAAGGATAAGGCTCGATGGTACATGGCGTAGTAACACTCCTGAATTACGGAATCTGGACAAAATTCCCAGCCACTGGGTTTCTTTGTGTTCAGTTCATGAAGGCACTTCGCTACCGTCAGACAGTGCCTTGAGGTTCTTATATGGCCCTCAACGAGGCTCCAATCAACATTCACCCTCTTTAGTTTCCCTTCTCTCTCAGCTTTCCAGGCCTTTTCCACAAGGTTTTCCATCCGGCGCATTTAACCCACCTCTTTTTTACCGTTTTTGGTTAATATATTTTTGGTTAGATAGCATTTAGTTTTCACTAAACCGGGCTTTTTACCAGAGAAATCTTAGAAAATTTACATCTGAAATTTAACTATTTCTGGTTAAATAACCGAATTTGGTTAGTTGGTTTCAACTCGCCAAACGGTCATCTTAAAAGTTTACTCCTTACAGAAAACCGCTACCTTCTCGCGCGAAAGCAGCTCGTCTATCTGGCGCACCGCTTCGCCCGCGAGCTCGGCGTCCTCGCAGAAGACAGCGCACTCGACGTTGTGCTTCAGCCCCGAGACGGTGAAGTTCGCGGAGGAGACGGCCACCGTGTCGTCCGCCACATAGAGCTTCGCGTGGAGCGGCGGATCCTTGGGAAGGTAGAGGACGAGCCTCTCGACCAGGGAAACGAATTTCTTCTCGGCCTTACCCCTTCCCGCCAGGCACAGGGCAGCCCCGACCGCGAGGAGCAGCAGCGGCAGCGCCAGCTCTGCGAGCGTTCCTTGGACAACCGCCTGGAAAAGGGCGAAGAGGCCGAAGAAGATCATCGCCAGCCCTGGTATCAGCAGCCACCACCTCACCGGACCCCTTTTCTTGCTCTTTTTGATAAGCCTGGAAAGAGCAAGCTGGTGGCCTTTGTTTTCGTCGTTTGTGGTGACGATCACCGTCGTAACTCCGCTGCGGTGCTTCTGCAGGGCGATGTCGGCACAGGCCGGGGAGAGCCAAGGGGAGACTATCAGCAACCTCCTCTTGGCCCTCCAGATGAGATCATACACGGCGTTGCCGGCATCTGAGCCTATCCGTATTTTGGCCACTTTTCCCCCTCCGTTTTCCTTTCCAGCATCCCGAGAGCCTTTCGCTCCAGCGGATCCATCGGGGGCACGCAATCGAAACAGACGTCACTCCTTGGGTTGTGTGTCCTGAAAGTGCGTCCGCAGATCGCACACTCGACTTCCATCGGTCCCCTCTTCATTGCATGGTCACCGCGGACAGCCTGAGCTTTTCGAAAACCGCCCACTGGAGGATGGCGTCCCCGACCTTCCTGATCTTCCTGGAGAGGTGGAACGTGGTCTTGTAATTGCGCTTTTCAATGGCTTTCACCACTATCTGGATGAAGTCCCAGAACTTGATCGGGGCGAAAGTATCCTGCTCGGGATCGAGATACTCATCGATAATTTCGCTCAGGCGTTTTCCGGCACCGATATCCCTCTTCAGTGCTTCAATGTCTTCGTGGTTGAGTTCCAGCGCGGCGAGGTGCTCAACGATCTGCTCCCAGGCAGGCTTCACCCGATCGAGCAAGGCAAGGTAGTGTTCGATCTGGACTTGAATTTCCCTGGCGGTGTGTATCCTTACGAAAGGCGAGGCGACCTCCGAGGGGATGCTGAAGATACCGTTCTTTGTCCTCGTGCAGAAGCTGATCCTTACAGCGCTGCTCAGGTCGACAGAATTCTGGACAAGGAGGCCGACATCGCTGTCCTCGGGAAAAACGCACAGGTCTCCTTTCCCTCGGTAGTAGAACACCTCGCCGTCCACCTCACTGCGGCAGCACTCGACAACATTTTCGAAGAGGTCCTTTATCTGGACAAGGTTGTACTTGTCGCTGACGACGGCAATCGCGTCATTTTTTCCCTGCTCGACGATTGCGCGAAGGTGGGGCTGTTTTACCAGCGCGCCATCCCTCACGAAAACATCGACGAGCTCGAACGTCGGTATTCTCCTTATGTGAAAGAGCAACTCTTCCTTCAAAAACACCACCTCCTAAGGTATGTCCATCTTGAAGGTGCGTCTCATCTTGAACTCCTCCTGCTTGCCGGCGTTCCAGTTCTGCACGGGCCTGTAGTATCCGACAACCCTGGAATACACCTCGCAGGCACCACCGCAGGTTGGGCACCTGAAGTGCTCGCCGGAAATGTAACCGTGGTCGGCGCAGACGCTGAACGTCGGCGTCAGGGTGAAGTAGGGCAGGCGCGTGTTCGCGGTCATCTTTTTGAGCAGCAGCTTGGCGGCAGCGCCCTGAATTCTCTCGCCGAGGAAGGTGTGGAAGACGGTGCCCCCGGTGTAAAGCGTCTGCAGGCTTTCCTGGTGTTCCAGGGCATCCGGCAGGTCCAGCTCGGCGTTAACGGGCAGGCAGGTCGAGTTCGTGTAGAAGGCTTCATTCTCTCCGGCCGTGATGATGTTCGGGAACTTTTTCTTATCGATCCGCGCCAGGCGGTAGCTCGTCCCCTCCGCCGGCGTGGCCTCCAGGTTGTAGAGGTTACCGGTCTCTCGCTGAAACTCGCCCAGCTTCTCCCGCATGTACTCAAGCACGCGAACGGCAAACTTTCTGCCTTCTTCGCCGACGATGCCGTCCTTGAACCCCATGTTCAGCAGCGCCTCGTGCATGCCCACCAGCCCGATCGTGGAGAAGTGGTTCCTGAGCGTGCCCAGGTAGCGCCTTGTGTACGGAAGCAGCCAGTTCTGGACGTTGCGCTCCACCAGCTTCCTCTTTATTTCAAGGGATTCCTTCGCCAAGTGCATGAGCCACTCCAGACGCTCAAAGAACTCGTCCTCGTTCTTTGAGAGATAACCCAGGCGCGGCATGTTTATGGTCACCACGCCGACGCTGCCGGTGGCATCCGAGGATCCAAAGAGCCCCCCGGTGACGTTTCGCCTGAGCTCTCGGAGGTCCAGTCGCAGCCGGCAACACATGCTGCGAATATCGCTCGGTTTCATGTCGCTGTTCACAAAGTTCTGGAAGTACGGAAGGCCGTACTTCGCCGTCATCCTGAACAGGGCGTCTGAGAATTCAGAGTCCCAGGGAAAGTCCCGGGTAATAGAATAAGTCGGAATGGGGAAGGTGAAGACCCGTCCCTTGGGATCTCCCTCCTCCATGATCTCCACGAACGCCCTGTTTATCATCTCGGATTCCTCCTCGTACTCGGCGTACGTTCTATCCAGCGGTTTTCCGCCGACGATTGCTGGTTTATTCGCGAGGTCCTCCGGACAGGTCAGCGCAAACGTCAGGTTGCTGAAAATCGTCTGTCCTCCCCAGCGCGAAGAGATGTTGAGATTGAAGACGAACATCTGTAGCGCCTGCTTCACCTCTTCGTAGCTGAGCTTATCCGCGCGGACGAACGGCGCCAGCAGCACGTCCAGGTGGTTGAATGCCTGGGCTCCGGCCCACTCATTCTGCAATGTGCCGAGGAAGTTCACCATCTGCATCAGCGCCGTGTCCAGATGTTTGGGCGGGTTGCAGTGCATTTTTCCCGGAGCGTTAAACCCCTCCGCGAGCAGCGCTTCCAGCGACCAGCCGGCGCAGTAGCCGCAGAGCGACATCTGAAGATCATGCAGGTGTAGGTCGCCGTTTATGTGGGCGTCGGCAACTTCGGGGGGATATATCTTCACCAGAGCGTAGTTCGCGAGCACGGTGTTCGATGCATGGAATATCAGCCCGGGGATAGTCTGCCCGTTGATGTTGGCGTTTTCCCTGATCCTCCAGTCGAGCCCGTTGAGGTAGGAGTCCACGAGCCCGACCACGGAAAGCTCGGCGTCCTTAAGCTTCCTCAGCTCCTCCTTCTGCTTCCTGTAGATGATGAACGCCTTTGCAGTCTTGGCGTGTCCGTGCTCGATCAGGACCTTTTCGATTATATCCTGGATGTTCTCAACGCTCGGCACTGAACCGGCGTATTTTTTCTCAAGCATTTCAACGACTTCGTCGGAGAGCCTTTCAGCAATTCTCCTGTCCTTTCCTCCGACGGCCTGAGCGGCTTTGAAAATCGCATTGACGATGCGTTCCTTATCGAACGGGACGACGCTCCCATCCCTCTTTCTAACCTCAGCAATCAAACCATTTCACCCCCGTAACGAGGTCGCGAAGAAACTCCGACACGGTCTTGTTTCTCTCTCTGGCCAGACGCTCCAGCTGGTGGTAAAGTTCGCGGTCGATCTTTATCTCAACGTATTTTTTCATCGCTTCACCTCCTTTTGTTTTTGGCAGTTCGGTTCAGTCTCTTACCAAGGTTGCACCAGCAAACCCAGCAAATTCGCTCGGTCCTGAAACCAGCTTGTTGCTGGATGCTTCTGGAGACGAGCGGGGCGCTGGACGCACCTCTGCAGAACCTACAGGTATCAGATCTGGTGGAGACCATCTTGCTCGTAAGAAATCACCTCGCGGCCGTTTTTATGCGAAAACATCAGACGAAATCTGCCAGCGAGCGCTGCTTCTTGCGGGGCTTCCCTTCCACCTCTTCCCAGGATATGCCCGCGGCGTCAAGAATTTCGGATATCTTGCCGCGGAGGGTCAGCTGCTCCATGCGTTCCCAGTCCACCACGCAACCTTCCGGTGCACTGCGCTCGAACGCAACGATGTCGGTCGGCGGCTTCCCAATTATCCCCTTGAGGTAAATGTAGAGCGGCTTGGAGCCCGCGCCGAAGTTCGTCCCGAAGACCTGGTTGCTGTAGAGCGCCCCCCTGATGTGGGAGGGTATGCCTGTCCCTTCTTTCAATCCGTATTCAGTGAGCGGCTTCTCGATTCCCCTGCGAAA
>JACIWF010000054.1 GCA_014361095.1 Hadesarchaea archaeon
CCACGGCGGTCCAGTGGTGAACCCAAGGAAGAGCCCCCACCACCCCCAGCACGACCGTCAGTGTCCCCCAACCCTTAGATCCCGAGCGAAATATGCCGGCACCCATTATCCAGAAGGAGATCGGCACCAGCACAAAAAAGGCCACTGAAAAGTAGAAGTGGATCCTCCCTGCTGCTTCGGAAAATATTCCTATCCCGATGAGGGAGATGGTGCCCAGCAAAAAAACCAAGGCACCCGCGCGGCGGACTCTATCCTGGTAAGTGGTGAGAATTGTCGCAGCAAACACCGTCGCCAGTACACCTCCCAGAACCAGTCCCGAGTTGAAGATGAGAGCCGCCTCACCAACACCTAGATCGCTGAGGGCATTTGCGGTCCAGCTAAACCAAGGCGAAAGCGCTATCGCTGTGAAGATGAACAAAAGGGCTACGATTGGTGCCGCAATTCCGCATATTCCGGCCAATCTCAAGCGCCCTTTCTCAGACATCATAATGGTCTTGATCCTCAAAATCTGTGTCTTCCTCAGGCTCCGTCCTTTCCTGTTCAGTTTGGTCCTCGACAGAACCCTCGCTCTGCTCAACTTCCGTTTGCTCCTCAGCTGGTTGCTCTTCCTCGGCTTTTTCCTCAGTTTTCTGCGGGACAAGTTCCATGTACAGCTTCTTGAGTTCCTCCTCCTTCTCCTTCAAGGCCTTTTTCGAGGGCTTGGGTAGGCTCAGACTTACCCCTGCCTGTGACAGCTCGCGTTTATACCTGGCCAACTTCGCAGAGCGGGCCAGTTGCCTGGCCTTCACGGCCATCTTGCCTGTCTTACGGGTCAAATTTCCACCGCCTTTTACTATCACTCCCCCTATTTTAACCTTGATGCGCCTCGGGCACCAGCCAGTACTCGGCTTCCTTCCTTATTTCGCGCAAGTACTGACTGAACCCATCATAGCTCAAATAGTAAACCGTCTTCCCTCCTGACTTCCTCGTGGAGATCATCCCTGTCTCCCGCAGAGGCTTCATCAACACATAAAAATGCTTGCGCCCACCCGGCGTTTTCAGATCCAACCCCAGCACCGCCGCCAGCTCTTCAATGTTCTTCACACCCTCCCTCAACGCCCTCATCACCTTCAGCGCCTCCGGCTTCAGGGATGAGCTCTTGGGATGATTTCCATAAGCCAAGGCCAGCAGTTTTTCCGCCCCGCCTCTTTCTTCCAATCAATCACCTATCCTGAGTGATTTTCACTTCATTAATGAGTAATTTCAATATTTAAACCTTATGGTGAGTAATTTCAATACTCTTTAAGGGTGCTTTTCTTGCTCGAACGTCAATTTTTCCTGTTTTTGAATTACCCTATAAAGGGTAAATAACCGACTTCAGGGGGATCCATTGGCTAAAAGTGCTGCCTCCAAACAGGCTCGATTTTTGGGTTATTACTCTACATAACTCATTTTCAGCTTGCTTGCCTGGTCTTAACTCGGCGGAAGACCAAAAACCTCAGCCAATACCTCTTCTATCTTTTTTAAAACTTTTTTTGACTGAATAACTACGTTTTGCTGGCTATTTTCACTTAATTCTATCAATTTTTGCTTTAATTTATTTAATTGTTTAGATATGCTCTCCTTATTCATTTGTTCCCTAAGTTTTCCCTTTACTTCACTTTCATATATTTTAAAAAGCTCATTTTCCAACATGCCGACCTTTAAAAGATCCGTTAAATTTATAATTGTTTTGGCCACTTCATCGCCCAGCTCTGTTAATTTTACCAGTTTAATTCTCCCTGATTCTTTAAATGAAACTAAATTTAGCTTTTCCATTTTTTTCAAGACATTAAATGTATGCGCATAAGTTGTATTCACTTCTTTAGCGATTATTGTCGTATAAAGTGGTTTATTTTCCTTTTTTAGGTAAACAATTATTTTTCTAGGCTTTTCTTGTAAAAAAAGGGAATTTAAATCCTCATTTCTTTTTTGTACGGTCATCCTAATCACCAGCAATATATAAGAAATTATATCTATTTAAAGTTATCTACACTAAATAATATAAATTAAAAGATATATTAACTGGAAAATTGGAATGAAATTTAAAAAAAATCAAGGGGGAAAAATTTTGTTGACTAAAAGAGTGAGCAAAAAAATTTTTGAAAGAAAGGCTGGTTTAGATCGGGAAAAAGGTGGGGGTCGGCTGGATCCCGCTAAAGTAGTGTGAGTGTTGCAGGGCAAAACAAAAAATGACCCGCGCCCTAATTTCAGCAGGTCGCTAGAGAAAGCGATCAAAAAACTCCAGAAGGTTGAAAAGGCGCTATTACGATTACCTATGGGGATGAAACAACGCTCGAGACGTTCTTCAATACTGCTCTCTATGTCTTTTCAATTGTGGTGGCTGGAATTCTCGCCAGAGTAATCACCCACAGAATCGAGCCCCTAAAATTCCTGCAACCAATTGCTGATAAGTCGTTTAATATTTTGAACACCTTGGCCATTTGGGTAATGCTGCCAACCGTTGTTTTTGTCTCGATATCTCGATATAGCCTTATTGAACTGGCCATCATGGGAAATGCCTTTGTGCTGGCATTTTTTACCATGGGCGTTTGTTTCGTGGCCTCGGTGGTGGTCTCAAGAATTTCTGGAGACAACAGAAAAACAATGGTTGCCATTGCATTAAACTCCTCTTTTCCGAATGTCACCTTTCTAGGATTTCCAGTCATCTATGCATTTTTTGATGTCAGAGGGCTAAACGGACTGGGTCCTGCAGCACTCTATGCAGTGGGTATCTCGGTCCCGCATCTTATTTTGGGCGTGATGTTGGCGGCGACAGCAGTGAGAAAAAAGGTTAGCGTTGGTTCTGTAATTGAAACCATCATCACTTTCCCGGCCGCCTTCGCATTAATAGTTGCGCTTCTTTTCGTTGCTTTCGCTGCCCCGCTGCCGACAGTCGCCAGAGAATTTTTCGACGCCTACTTAACCAAACCTTTCTTCGGACTCATGCTACTGCTGGTAGGATACCAGATGCCTATCGTTAACCCAAGAAAATACGTGAAGGACATAACGATGGTTTCATTGATGAGATTCATAGTTGGTCCGTTAGTGACCTATGGTCTAATCATGGCATTGGGTCTGAGCCTAAAGACCGACATCACGCCGCGACCATCGATGGTTCAATCGATAATGCCGCCAGGTTTTTTTAATATGATCCTGGCCTGGAACTACAAGCTCGACCTGAAGATGTACAGCGCGATTATCTTCTACACGACCCTGCTGTCCCTTTTCATAGTGCTTCCGATAACGTATATGCTTATTTTTTAACCGGGGTGCCGACGTTTTCAAAATTAATTTGATCATGGAGAAGCGAGGTTAAAACATCGGGTAATTTTTCGATGCTGACCCGGACCTGTTTGGTCGTGTCCCTGTCCCTCACAGTAACCGTATCGTCCTCTAAAGTTTGGTGATCAACTGTGACGCAGTAAGGAGTGCCAATCTCATCGGCCCGCGCATAACGCCTGCCAATAGACCCCGAGTCGTCATAATCGGCCAGCAATCCTCTGGACCTCAAAAGATTTTGTACCTGGATGGCTTTCTCAGGCAAACCATCGCGTTTGAGCAGCGGAAAAACTCCGACCTCAACCGGGGCCAGCCACTTCTTCAGCCTAAGATATTTGCGCTCACCTTCTTCAACAAAGGCATGTTCAAGGACGCAATAAAGCGGTCGGTCGATCCCATAGGAAGGTTCGACCACATGGCAAATTATCTTTCTACCGCTTTCACCGACCGTCATCGTCAAATCCTCACCGCTGAACTTTGCGTGGCGAGAGAGATCATAGTCTGTACGGTTGGCAATCCCGGCGACCTCCACCCAGCCAAAACGCTTTGTGTAAACCTCGGCGTCCCATGTTTCGCTGGAATAATGGGCCCGCTGCCACGGCTTCTGTTCTCGGAATCTTATGTGTTCGTAGGGTATGCCCAACTCCATGAGGAACTTTTTGGTTAGAGCAGCATAGTAGGCGATCAGTTCATTGTGGATGTAGTTTTTTTCTACCGCTTCCCTTGCAGTAACCTCAACTATTTTTTCCTCTCCTTTTATCTGATCTTCCGCCCGCCATAACCGGATCTTTTCATCTGCAAGCGAGGAGAAATTAGGATGATGCGGGTTTTCCGGATCGAAAAATACTTCCGCCTCGGCCATCGTGAACTCGCGCAGTCTGATTATGCCCTGACGAGGTGATATCTCATTTCGGTAGCCCTTACCAATTTGGATCGCTCCAAAGGGCAACCTTCCGCGGGCATAACGCTGCAACCGCTTAAAGTCAATAAAAATCCCCTGCGCAGTTTCCGGTCGCAGATAACCAACACGCTGGCTGCCGGGACCAATAAAGGTGCGAAACATTGAGTTGAAGAGGAAAACCTTACCCAGTTCTCCGCCGCAATCGGGGCACTTGACCTTATTTTTTGCAAAAAATTCGTCCATCTCGGCCTCCTTCATGCCCTCAATATCTTTACCAGTAGCCTCACGGGCAACGTCCACTGCCTTGAAGGAATTTCCGCACTTCTTACACTCAACCATCGCATCAACAAAATGGTCAACGTGGCCGCTGGCCTTCAACACCTCTTCGGGCATGACGCTTGGAGAGTCTATCTCAAAGAAGTTCTCCCCGACCAGATAGAACTCACGCCACTTTTGAATTATTTTGTTCTTCAACACTGAACCTAGCGGACCAAAGTCGTAAAAGCCACCCACTCCACCGTATATCTCGAAAGATGGCCAGATAAAACCACGTCTGCGAGCCAGCTCCATCATTTCTTCTGATTTATCTTTCAATTCCAGCACCAAGAATTTGAAGATCCATCACTCCGTCAAAGCACGGAGTAGATCGATGTCTCGCACTATGCCAACCAATTTGCCCTCGGATGAAACAACTGGCGTCTGCTCAACCTTGTTCTGTTTCATCAGCTGGGCCACGCGGCTAATCGGGGTCTTTCTGGTGATGGTGACCAGCTCCTTGGTCATGACATCCTTCACCAGTTTGTCCGGTATCTTCAGCATACTCTTGGTGATATAGATCCTGTCCTCGCTATCCCAGGTCCAGCTATCGCCCTCGCTCCTTCCTGACATCTGGCTGACCTTTGAATCCACTTCGACTTCACTGACCCGGATGATGTCATAATCATCTATTATTCCAACCATGACCCCATTCTCGTTTATCACCGGCAATCCTCGAAAGCCAGCCAAATCCATTATCTCGATGGCTGCCTTTATCGGTGTGCCTTCCCAGACAACAAAAACATGCTTTCGCATCAGGTCCGAGGCCGGGCGTTCTATGCCCATTTCAGCTATCGCGCGGTAGACGATGTCCCTCACGGTGATGATGCCGACAATTTTTCCGTCCTTTAAAACGGGCATCCTCCTGACTCCGGATCTCAAGAACTTCAAGGCGGCATCCTCGAGGCTCTCATCCGGACTAACGGTGGGGACATCACGATCAACCAGCATTGCCAGCTGGTCTTCATCTGGGTGCTCAAAGAGCTTGCGCAGGGTAACCATGCCGACAAGCTCCTCGGTTCCTCGCTTCACCACTGGAACTGCGCTGACACCTAGCTTTCTGAGCAGGTCCAGGGCGTCGGAACGCGAGCCCGGAACTTCTACCCACTTAATCTCTTTGGTCATTACATCCTTTACCTTCATGTTACCGCTTCCAGCTCCATTATCATTCGCTGCCGTCTTATAGAATTTGTTTAGGTTTATCTGCTTATAATTATTTTGCCGTTGTAATAAACTTCCCTGATATTGTCGGCCCGAGCTCTGTTAACCAAACCTGCGTAGACATCGGTGAGATGAAGAAGGTTGTTCTTCCTAGCTAAAACCAAAAAGGTAGCTCGCTGGCCCTCCTCCACAGGGCCCCACGGCAATTTGAATAACTCCAGCGGTTTAAGAGTGGCCGCGGAAAGCAACGACTTGGCTTCCTCTGATCCGGCGCTGGTGTCCTGAAGACGGAGACATTTCCACGCGAAGGAAATTTCCTCAAACATGTTCGGCTGGCAGGTCAACACGTTGTCAGTACCAAAATAGAATTCCGCTCCCGTTTCCAAGGCGAGAGCAAGAGGTGGCACTCCGACCCCAAGCAGGCTATTGGACCGGGGGCAGAAAACCACCGGAATCTTGTTTGACTTGAGCCTCAAAAGTTCCTCCTTGGTGCAATGGGTGGCATGAACAACAAATGAGCACTTGAGCTTGATGGCCTGATCCACCTCACTCCGATGGCGTCTTTTTTTGAAGGCCAGCATCTCATCCGCATTCTCCGCCACATGGGTTGCGAAGAATTTGCCTGCACTTAAAGCTGCAGCGGCCACCTCTTCCAAGGTTTCTTCAGAAAATGCGGCCAAGCTAGGAAGTCCCAAGCCATCAGACTTTAAAAGCAATTCAGATATCTCCTCCGCTTTCGAAAACCTTCCTAAGATTATTGATGTCAACGGGGGCTGGCTAATTCTTCTGAGAAAGTTCAAGCCCTCAATCCCCTCTTCCCTGAAATCACAGTGGGCAAGAGTTCCGGTGATGAGCATGTCCTGAAGTGCAGCTTTTGTCGCCTGCGCCAGCTGTGACGGTGGTGAGCTCTCCAGCGCGTGAAACTTTAATCCGTGTGGCCCAACAACCTGTGGCTGACTGCTGCCGAGATACAACTCCTTGGCAACCGAATCTACTACATGAGTATGGGCATTGACAAAAGGAGGCATGACGAAGCCGCCATTTAAATTCACCGCCCGCCCATGTGGGGTGCCTTCGGAAATTTCCTTAATCACGCCGTCTTCTATAACTAAGTAACCCCGCGTTATCTCAAGCTCTTTTCCCATGAGAATAACGGCGTTTGACAGTATCCTTCTAACCAAACCATCAGCCCTACCAGCCACTTAACCGGCTGCCTCTTTATGGCTTGTTTCTCCTTTCAACCAAAGCGGCGGGGTACCAAATTCCTTAGTTGCCTCCACTAGAGCCGTGATGTGCTCGGTTGGTGTCTCCAGCCAGAAATCGCATCCGGGAGAAACCATATCAACTCCTTCGCCAATGATCCGACTCACGGCTTCCCTTATCTTTTCAACCGGACCCAAGTGAACCACCCAGTAAGCAGATAAATTGCCTACCAGCGGTAACCTTGGTCTAACTCTATCAACCATTTTTCTGGCCTCACGAATCGGGGTCCGCTCGTCCACAACGATGGCACTGGAACCGCACTCCGCCATTTTATCCGCTATTTTCACTGCCGACCCGCAGATGTTCAAAACAGTTGGCACCGACAGACGACTGATAATTTTTTTCAGATAGGGTTTGACAAACTCATCAAAATGATCCGGAGAAATATTGTCGTTGGAGGCACCCATCTCGTGAAGGGTGATTATATCAGCGCCGGCCTCCTGGTAGAGTTCTGCGATCTCAACGTAAATGTCCAAAACAGCTTTGCAGAGGGCATGGATTTTTTCCGGATCCTTTATCAGGCACTTCAAAAAGGAAATGGTATCCATCAAGTAACTGCTCAGGCTGGTAAAGGGTGGCACCAGATAAGCGTTGATCGGAACCTCGCCTCCGAACTCCTCCTTGAGCAGCTTGATCGCCTCCGTTATCACCGGCACCGTCCCTGCCTTGGCAACATCCTCAGGAAACTTTAGATCTGAAAGATCCTTCACCCGAAATTCCTTAATCGAGGGCCATCTTATTTTGTCCTCGCGGTAATCGATAACGGCGCCCAAGACCTCCGCCTCGACAACCGTGGAGAACGGAACCGTGATGTTGTCCAATCCACAAAGTCTGTGGGCGGCTGAGGACAGCTTGGCCATCTTTGTAGGTTCCTTATGGGCTGCAGGCCAAAAGGAATCGGTGGCCTTCATGAAATCAACTGTGGCAACGCTGGCGAAGTTGACGCAGGGGACCCTATCGACTTCCTCTCTTTTACCAAGCAAAATTTTCATCACCCTTTCGTAGGAGTTCATCGACGACACCCAACCACCTAGTGGTTAACCTTTAAAAATTAAATAAGATAGCTTTTATCATCACTGATATTCATGAAGATTGTTGTCTATCATGCCAAGGAATGCGACCCAAGAAGATGCACCGCACTGCGCTTGAGTAGATTTGGCAAGGTTAAAATTGTTTTTAGGCTTGAAGAGCTGCCCCGAGGAGGCATCTTGCTGAATCCTTTTGCCGAAAAGGCCCTATCAAAGGAAGACGCCGAAACTGCTGAGAAATATGGGTTGATTGCCTTCGATTGTTCATGGAAAAAAATTCAACAACTGGCCAATGTAAAAAATTGGTTCCGGCCAAGAAGTCTCCCCTATCT
>JACIWF010000055.1 GCA_014361095.1 Hadesarchaea archaeon
CGGTGGTTAAAATTTACACCACCCCGACCTGTCCCTATTGCACCATGGCGAAAAATTTTCTGCGAGAGAACGGCGTTGAATTTGTTGAAAAAAATGTGGCGATAGATCACGCTGCCGCGGTTGAGATGGTAGAAAAATCAGGACAGATGGGCGTGCCAGTACTGGATATTGATGGAGAAATAATAGTCGGCTTCAACCGTGAGGCAATAAAGAAAGCACTTAAGCTATAGCTATCTTCACATAAATCTTCAAATTGGCCTTTTGGATTTATTGACCTAAACAGTAAATTAGAAAAAACGAAACAATTGCCTAAGTTTTGATTCCGAAACGTAAAGACCGGCGGTCCTCAAGATTTAATCAAATAAAGTCTAAAAATTAGGAGTTAATCTGAAGTGAATGCTTAAATACTGAAAACCTGATGAAGTGGTGAAAAGGTGAAAAAATGACCAAAAAGGTTGAATTTTTGTATTTGAGCCAAGAAGACGTCAGGGCGGCGGGTGGCCTTGACATGAAGATGGCAATGGAGGCCATCGAGAGGGCCTTTAAACTTCTTAACGCAGGACAGGTGGTGATCCCTGATAAAATTGTTATGGAACTGCCTCCCGGCGAACAGGAGCGAGGCCGGATGAACGGCTTGGCGGCCTATATCGGCGGGGACTGGGAAGTAGCAGGGATAAAGTGGATCCCCAGCTTCCCGAAAAACCCATTTCAACGTGGATTGCCCCGAGCCAGTGCACTCATAATCCTCAACGACACACAGACGGGTCTGCCCTTGGCAGTTATGGATGGCACGATTCCGAGCGCGGTGCGCACCGGAGCAGTTGGTGGCCTAGGAGCGAAATATCTCGCAGGGAAAAATTCAGAAGTGCTGTGCTTGATAGGTTTAGGAGTTCAGGCTAAAACGCAGGCCATGGCGATAAAAGAAGCGCTGCCATCGCTGAAGGAGATCCGCGGCTATGATAAAGCGAGGGAAAGAGGAATTCAGGGAGCTAAGGAAATTGAAAAACTCACCGGAATAACCACCAAATTCGTCGACACTCCAGAGCAAGCCGTCAAAGGCGCTGACGTCATCGTCACCGCGACCGTCGCCAATGAACCAATTGTCAAGGAAAAATGGGTCAAGGAGGGAAGCCTTTTCATTCACGTCGGCTCCTATGTCGAGGAAGAATACGAAGTGGTTCTCAACTCCGACAAAATTGTAGTGGATGAGTGGCACGTGGTCAAGCATCGAAAAACCCCGGTTCTGGCAAGAATGTATGATGAAAAACTGATATCCGACAGCGATATCTATGCCAACTTTGATGAGATAGTCGCCGGGAAGAAACCTGGTCGAGAAAGCGATGACGAAAGGATCTTCTTTGCCCCCATCGGAATGGCGCATGAAGATGTTGCCGTGGCTTCCATGATATACGAAAGGGCCAAGAGGGAAGGAATCGGGAAAACTTTGACGCTCTGGAACGAACCTATCTGGATCTAGATTCAACAGCGGCAGCGAATCCTCTGTGACTCGCGAATCTTAAGCACATCATCCTTTTGACTCTCTTTTTTCGACTTCTTTGGCATATTCAATTAGCTGCTTTTCAACTTCTTTATCCAGCGGATCGGGCTCATGCTTCTTGAGGATCTCCCTAACTTTCTCCCGCGCCACCTGCCACAGGTCCTTCGATCCCGCCTTCTCCCAGTTCTCGCGGGTCTCCCTGTCGCTGATCTTCGGGAAATACTGCTCCTCCATCAGGTACTTCAGCGTGTGCATCTGGTCCAAATAATGGCCGCCAGGACCAACTTTTGCGATAACATCGTAGGCTAGGGTCTCCTCGTCAACCTTGATCCCCTTCAGAACGCGGTAGATCATTCCGCAGATCTCGTCATCTATAACCAGCTGCTCCAGACTGATGGTCCGAGCTGACTCCAGCGTACCAGGATAGAAAATATAATTCACTCCGGCAAGAGAAGCCAACAACAAGTTCAAAGCCCGTTCATACCCATTCTGAACATCGATTAATTTAGATTCAGTGTCCCCGGCGGTTCCCCTGCAGGGTAAATTATAATATCTTGCCATCTGCGCTGAAGCCACGTTTAAAATGCCGGCCTCGATTGCGCCCAGAGCTATATGTCCCCGTTTCATGTCCATAATCGTTGAACAGGTGCCGTAGAAAACAGGCGTTCCAGGATTGACCAGCTGGGCTATGGTAACACCGCTTAATATCTCCGCACCCTGCTGCACCAAGACTCCAGCTAAAGTCACGGGGCCAGTGGCACCAGCCTGGATCTCGACACCGAAGTCAACGGGCTGGCCCATCTTGGCGTACTCCAGAAGGCCCTCCGTCATATCTGTGGCATGCTGAAGAGGACTGATGGGGTTTACAGTCGTGTAGATCATCGGCTTCTTGCGCAGCTCTTCTTCCCCACCCGCCAAAATCGCGGCCATTTTCAGACAATCCTTTGCCCGTTGGGTGCCGCGAGCTGTCGCCTTAACAACCTTTGACGTGTTTTTAACGCTGGCAATATAACCGAGCACATGGGTGACCCTACCCGGTACCCCGTCAATGTTCGGCATAACGGCGCCGCCATGAATGAGCCTGTAGGTCTCCATAGCGTCGACAACTTTGCACAAATTTTCTACATCCTTTAAATTGGTCAGGCGCCTTTTGCCGGTTTCAAGGTCGAGGATGTAAATCCGGCCAATCATTGGACCGAAATAGACCCGTTTCTTTTCAATTTTAACGTCGTATTTTGGATTTCGAGCGTGAAGGGTAAATTCCCCCGGCGCCTTCTTCAGCGCCTCTTTGACCATGTGCTCCGGGAGATAAACCCGGTTTGTCTTCGGATCTATCTCCGCGCCGCCGTCCTTTAAAATTTTGAAGGCGTTGGGTTCAAGAACTTTAACGCCGACATTTTCCAGAACTTCCATTGTCTTCTGGTGAATTTTGTATACCTCATCCTGAGACAGTATCTCAAGCTGTCCACCTTTCAAACCAACCAAGACATCCACCTCTTGTAGTGAATAGCAATTTTAGCTTTTAAATTTTGTCAGCTGAATTCATGTTATTGAAACGAATCCTTCCACAGGGCCCGGCGAACGCAGGCGGATAAGGTCCTAACTGCACGAACCGGGTCAGAATACACAGGAATACCTGAATCTGCCAGTTTCGCTCTTTCCTCCGCTTCCGCCTTTCCTCCTCCCAACATAACCGGAACAATTGTCTTACCTCTCAAAACGTGTTTAACAATAACCTCCGAGATTCCAGGCATCGGGTCTCCGACAATCACCACATGGGCATCGGCCACCCTCGATTCACCCAAGGCTGTAATGGCTTCATCATACATCTGAGATGTCGCACTGCCAGTAAGATCAAGCGGGTTTTTCAAGATACATTCGGGCGGCAATTTTTCCTTCAACCTCTCACGAGTTTCCGGAGGCAGATCTGGTGCGTTCATCCCGAGTTCCACACAGGCGTCGAGAGCCAGTATGCCGGAGCCTCCTGAGCTTGTTATTATGGCCACATCTTTTCCCTTTGGTAACGGCAGACCTGCAAAAGCCTTACAGACATCATAAAGCTCTTCCACACTCGAAACCCTCTGGACGCCTGCCTGTCTGAATACGGAATCAAATATCGCGTCCATTCCGGCAAGTGATCGAGTGTGGGAAGCCACGGCCTGTGCTCCCTTAGCTGTCCTCCCACTCTTTAGCACCACGATCGGCTTTCTCTCAGCCGCGTCACGCGCAACTTGGAAAAATCTTCTTCCGTCCCTGACTCCTTCAATATAAAGCGCAATGACTCTCGTCGTCGGTTCGTTTGAGAGATATTCAAGGAGCTCCGTCTCATCGACATCGCACTTATTGCCCAGCGCCACCATCTTATCTACTCCCACCTTATCTTCCTCGGCCCAGCAGGCGACTGCGGCCAGCACGGTGCCGCTCTGAGAAATCACCGATATCGGCCCTTTTGTCCTGATAAGCGGCCAAGTGGCACAGAGACCTACTGAGGTACTATTAACTCCCTGGCAGTTTGGACCAACTATTCTGATCCCCGCTTTTCTCGCGGCTTCCACCAGCTGGCGCTCCAGCTCAGCTCCCGAAGGCCCGGTCTCCCCAAACCCGCCCGAGATGACCACCGCAGCCTTGACTCCCTTCTCGCCGCAATCTGATATCACGGCGGGGACAAAACGCGCCGGAACTATCACCACAGCGAGTTCAACCTCATCTGGGACATCCTTGATAGACGGATAACACTTTACTCCCAAAACATCAGGTGCCTTGGGGTTAACTGGATAGATTTTTCCCTTGTATCCAGCATCGATTATATTCTTGAAAATCTCATGGCCAAGTTTTCCTGGCTCACGCGAAGCGCCTATCACGGCGACGCTTGACGGCTCAAAGAAACTTTTCAAGGACATCATATCACTATCCAGTCATTTCATTCGCTTATTTCCTTTACCAATTCCGATTTAACTTATTTAATGACATCTCTTCACCAATCTTTTTCCATCATCTGCCACGTTTTCTATTATAAGCCTGTCCTTTGCTTAAAATAATGAATCAAAGTTTAATAGAACTTAAATTACATTTCATATTGTCCTCAATCTTGATCAAAACAATCTTGCTGTCAATTACCAGCAATCTTATGTTAGATGGTAAAGGCTGTCCACTGTTGAGAATCAATTTGAAAAAAATGTTGTAAAAAATTCTACAGGCAAATCGCTGTTGACTATAACCGTCACTGCTAAAGAAGAAATTGCTGTACTCTGCGACCCTTAGGTGGTCACGGTTGTAAGAGTCATAACACTAGGTACACTGAACATCGCCAAATTCTTTGGCGATTAAATACTGGAATTCACTGACCTGATGTGGAAATCACCCAGTTGATTGCCTTATGGAACTCATTCTCCTTGTTTGTGAAAGTTCTTCATTATTTCGATCTTTTTCTGCATCGTTATCGGCTTGTAACTGATACATTCCACCGGACAAACCACTGAACACAGCCCGCAACCCAAGCACAAGTTTTCATCGATTCTGGCCTTTCCATCAATGACCTTCGCTGCGCTTGAACAGTTGTCGTCACAAACAATCTCACAGCGCTTACATCCTGTGCACTTCTCAGTATCAACCACTCCCACTGCTGGTTTGGCTGAAGTGAATGTCGCTACTCCAACCGGGACAACCCGCGAAACCGACATTCCAATGAAATCATAGACACTCTCGTACCCCTTTCTCTTCATAAATTCGACCATGCCATCCAAAATTTCCCTGCCAACACCAAGCCCGCGGAACATGGGCGCTGTGGACAGCTGAACCGTGGTCGCTCCAAGCATCATATATTCTACAACGCTCTTCCAATCGTGAGCCCCACCTATGCCGCTGATGGGTATCTTCACCGATCGGGCAATCTCCCAGACGGCCCGAAGTCCAATGGGTTTAACCGGCGGACCTGAATACCCGCACGGCGAAGAGAAGCCTCCATCCGCAGAACGCGACAGTGGATAACCGGTCTCAACATCGATTCCAATTATTGACAGCACTGTGTTTATTGCTGAAATGGCATCTGCACCTGCTCTCGCCACGGCTCTGGCCGTGTCTGGGAAACTAAGCGTGTGGGGACTCAGCTTAACCATCAATGGAAGACTGGTAACCTCTTTAACTGCCTTTATTATCTCCTGTATCTTTTCAGCATACACTCCCACAGCAAAAGCCCCCATGCCTAGCTCATGTATCATCGGACAGGCGGTATTGAACTCAAGTCCATCATAACCGCATTCCTCGTAAACTTTGACAATTTTAACAGCATTCTCAGGCCCTGTGGGTGAGAAGTTTCCGATTACGACCAGTCCCTCTTGGTGTGCTTTCTCAATGCCCTTTTTCATCCTTTCTTTGCTAATTCTCCACATTTCTTCTGCAGGGTCATCTAATTTTTTCTCTGAATAATACTCGACATCTGGACCGGCGTTTACCAGAGCCATGCTTTCCTTCATCCGCTTTCCTACTGGGGTATCGACTCGGTTGGTCCACAATGCCGGCTCACTGCAGAATCCCACTCTCACATCGTCTGTAACTATATTTTTGGCCACAATTCCTCCCCAGCCAGCTTTAGCGATCTTGTGGGCAAATTTCGGGAACCAACCCACAAAAGTGTTGTACATCGCCGGCGCTAGGAGAATCGGGCTCTTCAACTCTTTTCCCATAAAGCTAACACTTAGGTCGGTCATGTGTTCAACTCTGGCTAACCAAATATATAAACTTTTTTTGAAAATTATGCTGCGTCAATTACGAAATCAAACAACCCGTTATTAATGAAAACATAAGACCTTGAGTAACTTCAATAAACACTAAAGTCTATAGCGGCTCAAAATATGCCTTGAACCGAAAGTCTGTATGTATACAGAGTTATAGTGAAAACTTCCGTTTCACTCCTCACCTTAGGTTAAAATCGATAGCTCTCGGAGCTTTGCCTCGGTCGGTCTTCCTTCCTTATCCCATCCTCTTGCCTCATAATATTCATCGAGCATTCTCTCAAACTTTTCTCGATCAACAAGAGTCCCGGCTAGCGGTCCTGATGGAATGGGGTGGGTGTAACACCTTTCTGGAAGAACATCGTCTTTTCTGGTAAACCCGCTGAAAACTCTCTCCATGTTCCAAATCCTCTCACCCACCAGAACAAATTCCTCTTCCGAGAAGTTCATCCCGGTCGCAGCGTTCAACAATTTTGGATATATCTCAAATGGGTAGGTAAATTCGGAAAATCTGCAGCCCACCAAAGTGAATATCGCGTTTACCTTGTCCTGTATCTCCTTGGTCAGCTTACCCTTCCCCTCGTAGGCAAGCGGATCAACTCTGCCTGAGAACTCGTCGCCGATGATCGCCCTTTTGTGACAGGCCCCACGATTAGATGTCGCAAACGTGCAGGCTATCCCTTTCATCGCTTCCGGCATCCAAGCCGCAAATTCCATTCCCTTGACCTGCATCGCAAAAACCTCTGATCCCTTGTTCAGTTTTTCCGAAGCTCTCCTGGTACCCTCAGCCAGAATATCTCCTATACCTTCACGCTTGGCAATCATCTCCACCAACTTAACCATGGCTTCGTGGTTTCCAAACCGGAGCTCCAAACCACTGGTATCTTTTTTGCTGATTATTCCGCGCTCAAAACATTCCATTGCAAATGAGACTGCAACACCCGTGGAAAGCGTGTCCATACCATATTCATCGCAGAGCTGATCTGCCCGCGCTATGGCCTCAGCGTTATCGACGCCGCAGTTTGAGCCGAGCGCATATATTGTTTCGTATTCCGGCCCCTCAGTCTCCGTCCCTGCATAGGGCCCACTCTTTACAACGGAAAATCTTCCACAGGCAACCGGACAGGCGAAGCAAGCTACATTTTTCACGAATAGATGTTTACCGAAATATTCCGCGCTTATTTTGTTCACGCCCTCAAAGACCCCTTCTTGGTGGTTCCTTGTCGAGAGCATTCCCTTCTCATTTAATGCCGGCATAGCCGCGTTTGTCCCATATTTGGAGAATAGTGTTATCAAATTCCATTCCTGGGAAAGTGCATTTTTCAAAGCCTCCCTTGCTTCTTTGATGGCTTCAGCCAACTTTTCATTTTCTGGAGGTCTTTCACCGCCGCTAACTGCAATCGCTTTAAGTTTTTTAGACCCCATCACAGAACCGGCGCCACCTCTACCGAAAGCCCTCCTCCCAGCTATGATTGAGGAAAACCTGACCAGATTCTCGCCCGCTGGACCAATGCACGCCACTTGGGCCTTGTAATCCAGATCTTTTTTAATGGTCTCCTGTGTTTGAATCGTATTCATTCCCC
>JACIWF010000056.1 GCA_014361095.1 Hadesarchaea archaeon
ACTCAACCAAGGCGTCGATGCCGGGTTTTATTATTTCGTACATGGTATTTCAAAAATATTTGAACTACTACCATATAAATATAGGGGTTGCCACGATGTCTGAAATTGCTGGTTTAAACTAGATATGGCAGATTCCCTTGTCCGACTCGATTGGCTCGGCTATTGTTTCACCGGAAGGTTGCTCCAGCCAAACTGGCAACACCTTTTTCTCCCTTCGCAGGGCTTCGATGGCTTGAGCAGCCGAGGTTTTCTTTTTCAGAGCCCCCTGCCTTATTCCCTCTAAACCTGGTTGCACGCTAGCGAGATCGATCACGGAGAATTTGCCCAACTTTCCCGCTTCAGCGAAGGCCTCTTCTCCTAATTCCGTCCTTATCAGCACGGTTGATCGTCCCGCAGGTGAGCCCACATAGCCGATTGAGATATCGGCCATTTCAGCGGAGAAGTTCGAGCAGATCCGGCAGGGCAGATCAATGTACTTTCTTATCTCCCTGAGCGGAAGCTCTCGTGAGGGGCCGTGCTTTAAGTAGATGATTAATTTCTCGTTCTTCAGGTCAAACTTGTTCACAGAGGCCAATGGTATCTGGAGGCTTTTTTCAACGATATTTTTGAAAAAGTCTTCATACTTGAAGACACCGCTGCAGAACAAGCCTACTCGGAGCTTAATCGCGTCCGAGATATGCTCGTTTCTGGGCGTTGAGAGCCCCATCCTCCTTGAGGCAATTATCTGGCAAGGTGTCCCGACCACGGCGACTTTTTTTCGATAGTACATGTTCACCGCTTCGCGTAGCCCAAGCGATATCGGCCCTCGCGAGTATTTGGTCCCGGCGCATTCCAAAACCTCTTTTGGAGTTGTGGCCACCCTGACCACAGGGTACCATGGTGCTTCAGCGGTTCCGGTGACGATCGCCGCATCTATGTATCCTATTTCAAGCAATGAGCTGAGCAATGCGGTCACGGCGCCACCGTCTTGGGCACGGATTTTAACGCCGGGATCATTGGCTTCCACCGAGAGGGCGTGCTTGTAAGTACCGATCAGCTCATCATTGGGAGGGGTACCGAAGACTTGGGTCTGCAGGCTACTTGGATCAACTACCTCCGGGCAGGTGCCGTAACAGATGCCGCAGTTGATGCAGACACCCTTCAACGCTGGTTTTTCATTAACCCTCTCCAGAGCCTGTACGGGACATGTTGCCACGCAGCTGCCGCAGCCTATGCAGTAGTCAGGAGTCACGACATCCTTGAGCAGATGCTGCCAGACCTTTACCATACTATTTCCTCTTAAAACCGTATTTTTCGGGATTATAAAAGGGCCACTCCACAACCTCAGCTTTCCTTTTTCTGTTGTGAATTTCTA
Source organism: Hadesarchaea archaeon (assembly GCA_014361095.1). Classification (GTDB taxonomy): domain Archaea; phylum Hadarchaeota; class Hadarchaeia; order Hadarchaeales; family Hadarchaeaceae; genus Hadarchaeum. Next base: position 1,355 of record JACIWF010000056.1, read on the forward strand.
TTGAGAGCGTGTCACCAACCTTGACATCGGGAGGAACATAACCCATTGCAATCCCCTTTTTCAGAAGTGGCGAGAAGGTGCCCGATGAGACCCAGCCAATCTTTTCATCTTCTCTGAAGATGCTGTAGCCTTGTCTTGGTATACCTGGCTCGAGCATCCGCAGCCCGATTCTAACCTTCTTCAGCCCAGATTTCTTTTGTTCCAGCAACGCCTCACGGCCGATGAAATCACCCTTGTCAAGTTTGACCGCAAATTCTATTCTGGCTTCAAGGGGCGATATCTCCTCAGTGAGGTCGTTTCCGTACAAGCACAGGCCGGCTTCGAGGCGCAGGGTATCTCGGGCACCGAGACCACAAGGTTTGACTCCATATTCTTTCCCGGCCTCCAAAATGGCTTTCCAAAGCCCCGCGGCCCTTTTGGGATTGGCCTGGGGCTCGTCCAGTAGAAACATTTCCAGTCCATCTTCTCCAGTATACCCTGTCCTGCTGGCGAGAGATTCTGTACCGGCGATATTAACCCAGCTGGCTCTGAATCTTTTTATCTTGGTGAGATCGAAGTCGGTCAACTTTTGCAGCGTTGATATGGCCTTCGGCCCCTGCAGGGCGAAAAGCGTCGTCGTCATGGTTATGTCCTCAATTTTCGCATCAAAATTATTCTTCTGGGCGAACCAGTTTCCTATTTTTTCAACGTTAGCTGCGTTACAGACCACAAGATAGTCATTTTCAGCCAGGCGATAGACCAAGATGTCGTCGCGAGTCCCTCCTTGCTCGTTGGTCACCGTCGAATACTGGCTGCCCAATATTTCAAGCTTGGAGACATCGTTGGTCGTCACCGTTTGAAGAAATTTCAGCGCTTCTTGACCGCTGACTTTAAACTCCCCCATGTGGCTGACGTCAAAAAGTCCCGCCGCTTCCCGAACGGCCATGTGTTCTTCGGCCAAGCTTGTGTAGGACAGCGGCATCTCCCATCCCGCGAACTCAATCAGCTGCGCGCCTAGGGAGCGATGGATATCAGCTATGTGAAGCTGTTTCATGTTATCCCATCACATCTCTTTTCGTTTCTTTATTAGTTTTCGGTTTTAAGTTTGGTTTTGTCAAGTTATTCATCAAGAATTTCGGGAGGAGAGTTTAGGCACTTAAGAGGACATTTTTAATGCGTCTTTCTCCGCTCTTTTGACGATCTCGCTTAGCTTCGTTTGTACATCCTTGGGCAGCGGGGTGGGTTGGTGTTCCCGTAAGATATTTTGTGCCATCTCTCTGGCCCTCTGAGCCATATCCTTTTTTCCTTCCTTCTCCCAAATCCAGACCGAGCTTCTATCGGTAATCACGGCATCTTGGATCTCCTTCTTATAATGTTTTAGCGTGTGTTCGGTGGCTATGAAGCTCCCTCCGGGTCCAGTTTTACATATCAGGTCGACGCTTAGAGTTTCCTCGTTCACTTCAATGCCTTGAGCAATTCTTGAGACCATGCGCATGATTTCCCAGTCGATCAGGGCTTCTTCATAGGAGATTCCTCTTGAGGCCAGGGAAGATCCAATTCCCATCACCATGTGGTTTCCAGTCATTGTTGTATAGAGCGCGGACAGCGCCATCTCGTAGCCCGCCTGAGCATCGGGCAACTTGGAGTCCGTGGCCACACCCACCCAGGTTGGTATCCCGTAAAAGCGGCCGAGCTGGGCGTTTGCAGCGATCGCAAAAACCCGTTCAGGACAGCCGCAGAGGGCCTCGGCCTTCTTCATGTCCATGACGTGTGAGAGCCCAATCGAATAGGCAACTGGAATCCCTGGCTTGATCAGTTCGAGGAGCGTGATGCCGCTTAGGACATCCGCGTTGGCAACGGCCAGCGACCCCGCCATCGTTACTGGGCCAGTTGCCCCGATGATGGCCTCAGTGGCTACGAGGCAGGGCAGACCTTTAGAGGCCAGTTCAAACCAGACATCAAGGGCAATGGCGCAATGCTGCAAAGGGCTCACAGCGCAACCGGCGCCGAAAATTAATGGATTCTTTATAAGCTCTTCCTCTCCTCCTTGGACAACGCTGGCCATCTCAAAGACATTTCTTGCACCGGTTCCGGAGTATAGGTTCTGTTCCAGGAATTTTGAGCTGTTGTTGACCATCGCTTCGAACTCGTGCTCTGCCGAGACCATTGGGTTTACATCCCGGGCCATCGGCGGCGTTATGAACCAGACGTCATCCAAGACGTCAGCAAACCTTGCCCACTCCGCCACATCCTTTTTAGTGGTTTCCCTGACCTTTCCTGTTTCTAGGTCCACTATCAGAGGCCCACCCATCATCCCCCAGTATGACTTGTCATCACCGACAACGAAGTCGTGTTTCCTCTCTCTCCCCGCAAGTCTAAATTTTCCCGGTATCTTTTGCAGGGCATCCTTAACCAGATATTCCGGTAGCTTGGCGATCTTGGTCTTGTAGTCCACCTCTGCCCCGGCCTTTTCGAGTATTTTTAGGGCCATCTCTCTTTCATACCAGACTCCAGCCCGTTCCATTATTTCCAAAGAGGCTTGATGTATGCCGGAGAGTTCGTCTTTGGTGAACGGTTCAATCAGTTTTCTAGTCATTTTCCCTTCTCCCAACAAGTCTTTTACATTCCTCTATCCCTATCAAGGCGTCACCAGCAAATGCATCCGCACCGATGCTTTGGGCAAACTCAGCTGTTACCGGAGCGCCACCGACGATGGTCTTAGCTTTCAAACCGGCGTTCTTTAGAGCCGCGATGATCGTGCTCATGAACTGCATCGTGACGGTTAGCAGGGCGGACATGGCGACAATGTCGGCATTAACCTCTCTTGCCTTTTCCACGAATTTCTGGATCGGAACGTCTCTTCCAAGGTCATAAACTTCAAAACCGGCGCCACTGAGGAGGGCTTTCACCAGGTTCTTGCCTATATCGTGCATATCTCCCATCACAGTACCAATGACAATTCTACCCAGCGACTCAGATCTGTTTTTCCTCTGCAGAAGTTCGGGCTCCAAAAGTTTGTACGATTTTTGGAAGGCCTCGGCACAGACCATTATTTCTGGGAGAAAGTACTCGCCTTTTTCGAATTTATTTCCGGCTTCTCGCAACGCCTTTATCGATCCTTCATTAAGCACCACAAGTGGATCGATTCCCTTTTTCATGGCTTCTTTCGTGTATTCTTCAGCACCGTTTATGTTAAAATTCAAAATCGCTTCATAAATCTTTTTAATAATTTCCTCGTTTTCAGCCATTTATCTCGTTAGTTTTTAGTTTAACAATTATTTAAAATAAAAGGATAGAGTCCAAAATTTGAGATTTCAGTTGCGCAGCAGTCTTCAGTTTAACCTTCATCAGCTTAGGGCGGTGCTCCGGTATATGAAGATATGTAAAAAGAATTGTTTTTATTCAAGTAACTATTATGGTTACACAAGGATTGAGATGGTGGGTTCGCTAAGAGAACAGATCACTGCGCACGAGATAAAAGTATTGATTATTCAAGGTAACTTTACAAGAATCGGAAAGGAAAACCTTGGAATGAGACACATCTGCCGAGGTCCATCTCATTTCGTTAGTAAAATGGGAGGGTGATAGAAGATGGATATAGATCTTTCCGTAAGGTTTGCCGGACTGGAATTGAAAAATCCAATAATAGCTGCCGCTTCGGAGTTTTCCAGAAATGGGGCGGCGATAAAGAAACTCTCAGAGTATGGCCCTGCCGCGATAGTGACCAAGACCATTGTCGCTCAGCCGGTCCCGCATGTCAGGCCTTGTTATGCGGCGATCGAGGGCGGATTCATAAACTGTGTTTCGGGAAGCGACCTCTCAGCTGATCAATGGTTCAAGGAGGAGATTAAGGTGGCTAAAGAAGGGGAGGCAAAGATAATAGCGAGCATAGCTGGCAGATTTCTCGAGGAGAGCATAGAGCTGGCAAAAAAAGCTGAAGAAGCCGGAGCCGACATGATAGAGTACGCTACGGCATGCCCGCACTTAGCCGAAATATACAATACCATGTTTCCGGGATCCATGGGGCCGCCAGAGGTTCACAATCCCGAGCCCTTGGCTAAGACGCTGTCCGAAATAAAAAAAGCCGTTAGCGTGCCGGTCATGCCAAAGTTCAGTGCCATATTTTACATAGATGCGGTGAAGTGGGCGAAGGCCTCAGAAAAAGCAGGAGCAGATGCCATCGCTGCTGCTGATGCTCTAGGACCGATTCTTCGGATAGACATAGAGACCGGTCAACCTGTTCTCGGCGGCCCGAAGGGGAGCGGTGGGCTCACAGGGCCGGCAATCAAGCCCCTCGTCTTAAAGATGGTTCTGGACATGGCAGAGAACGTTAATATTCCCATATTAGGTGTTGGAGGCGTTAGCAGTTGGAGTGACGCTGTGGAGTACTTTATGGCGGGGGCAACCTGCGTTGGACTGGCTTCTGCTGTTCACCTGAGAGGACCGAAAATTATTCAACAAATCTTAGACGGCGTTAAAAAATTTATGGCAGACAGAGGTTATTCTTCCTTAACTGAAATCAGGGGCCTCACTCACCGGAGAATAAAAGAGAGAGAAAGCAAAGGTAAACAACTAATCACCACTTCCAAGGTGCCAGAGATTGATATAGATAAATGCAATGCTTGCGGAATTTGTCAAAAGGCCTGCATATATGAAGCCATAAAGATCGATGAGTTCGCCAGAATCGACCCGGCGAAATGTTTTGGTTGTAGACTATGTGTAACAGTATGTCCAACTAAGGCTTTATCGCTGGATTATTATTAAGTGGCTTTGTCAAACTTGGAAAAAGTTGATTATAATCCCGCCTGATGAAAGGGAACCGATGAAGGAAACTAGAAATAGGAATAAAAAAGACCACCGTTAAATTCACATTCGTTTTTGGCTCTTGATGTAATATTGACTTTCAAAAGGCTGGCTGCACCCTAGTTATCCTTCAAAGAAGTTTGGGACGGTGGTTAGGTGAACCCGCCCACCGTCACTAGAATTGGTTAACTCATTGGTCTGACTGAATCAGTAGGGTGACCAAGCCAGGCGTCTTAGATTTCCCCTTCCTGTAGGTATTTATTCAGCGTTTTTAGGTCCCAAGATGGATCTATTCCCATTTTTTCCACTGTTCGGCCAATGCTCCTGAAGTCCCTGTCGAGCAATGCCTCAGCAATTGTTATCTCTGCATCGACCACCGGGGTTGGTACGTTCAACATGTCACCCAGAGAAGAGAAGGTTACTAGGCCGTATGGTATGTCCTCGAGCAAATGTCGGGTATCAAGCCTGAACGGCCCCTCGCACATCTCTAAGAATGGCGTGTGAATCGCTTCGTATAGTGGGAGCACCCGGTCCTCGCCGTGGGGATTCCATCTGACGTGAAGGATTTCCTCCTCTAGAGTGTAGGCCCTTATCCCGAGAGCCTTGGACAGCGCCATCCTCTCCCGGTCTACTCTCTCCGTTAGTCTGACCACGGAGGGCGTCAAGGCATCCTTTCCGAACAGATGGAAGCTCTTGTCTCCCGATTCAATTCTACCCGCGTTGCATAGCATCGGCGGTGGGTGGGTGATGGCATTATAATCAACGAGAACAGTTTCCAGCGGGCTTTGGGCCTTTCTTACCGAGTACATAGGATAGACTTCCTTCACCATTTGAACTACTTTGTCAGTATTTCTCCCCGGAAAGGCCGCCGTTATGATCTCCCAGGTTCTCGACTCAAGTCTTACGACGTTGTCGCCCATGTACGAAGCTCCGTAAGGAAGCGTGTTGGTGTCGCCCAAATAAACATCCTTTTTAACGCCCATCTCTTGGAAAACTCGGTAATATTCGATTGCCCCGCCTCCCTTGCCAAAGTAGACTATCGTTTGACCGTCTTCCACGTGTGGAGCTACAAGTTTGGCGTAGTTCCGGACACCGAAAAACGGCAGGGGGTTTACTATCAGATCTGCGCCGGAGATGGCTTCCTTTATATCAGTGGTTATCAGTGAGATCTTTGCGAATTCCCCTGGCAGCTCTTCCTTTTTCCCTATTAGTTTAATTCCTCCCTTTTCGATCACGGGTTTGAATCTTTCTCCCGTCCTGGAGAAAAATCGGACTTCATGGCCCCGCAGCGAGTAATCGGCTGCGCACATGAAGCCGCCGCTTCCCGAACCCAGAACAGCTATTTTTATTTTCTCACCCTATTTTTTCAGGAGTTATTTCATATATATCTCTTTCCATAATATGCAGGTTTCAACAGGAGCACCCTAATCGAAATGCCCATTTAAGAGGAGCTTTGGAACGATTGGGTAATTTATGCCATGCTTCAAATTTCTTATAGTGAGATACATTTTAAGCTGATCCCACTAATTGG
>JACIWF010000057.1 GCA_014361095.1 Hadesarchaea archaeon
TTAAAGCCGGCACTTAAACTCTACGTATATACGTAGTTTACCTCTGCGGACAGCCTTTCTACGTAGGTACGTAGCCCGATGGTATGGAAACAGCGGCGCCTCGTCTAAAGGATTGGAAGTTCGCGGCGTGAGCAAGGGCTTAATACACGCGCGAAAGCACGAAAAAAGGCGAACTTTAAAAAATGAATCAAATGGTTGGCAGCGAATCGGGTTTCCCTTTGGCTTGCGCACAAAAGTACACCCCGACACGCAGGCGAGCTTGACTTCCGGGATCTGACGAGACCGGGTATTTCCTCGCCGCTATGGCCGCCAACCAAAATTATTGTTACCAGTCTGGTTTTAAAAGCTTGCGTGGTCCCGCGGGGGAGAGTTTCAGCGGCTCAACCCGCGTTTGAACTCCCGACATTTACCGGAATCGCTCCAGATTCTGTCGGTTTCAGCGCGGCCTGGGTCTACAGCCGACCACTCTACCAGGCTGAGTTACCGCGGGACCGTTTAAGAATCTGAAATCTCAATTATTAAGGCTTAACCCCTGTCCTCGCATCTGTCGCCTATTAAAAATGTCTCATTTTAAGAAAAGATTGGTTTATAAAGTGGTGGAGAGACCTCATAGACGATGTCCATTAAATTGAGACAAAAAAGAAAGCACGTGCTGCACAGGCTACTCAAACCAACAACCGCTGCTCTGATAATCACTGGTCTTCTGCTGTTGGCTATCCCGTCGGCTGCCCAGGCCAAAACGACGGAAACAGCCACGGTAAAGGTTTACTTGGAACGAGGAGGGATAACCAGATTTGAGGAGTATATCCCGCTCTCCACAGAGCTTGGCCTTCCGCCCGGGTTTTTCTATAAAGCAAATGTCTACGCCGTAAACTTTCGAGAGGGCATTGTTTTGATCGATTGCGGTGTCGAGGAACTTTACTCCGATCTCATCGAGGCAATCGGCCAGAGGTTTCCCAATCGGCCAATCCTAGCGGTGCTGCTGACACACGGACACGCCGACCACGCCGGAGCCGGACACTATTTCATCGAAGCCGGTATCCCCGTCTACGCCTCCATTATCGATTCCTACCTGATTCAGATGGGCATGAATTTCCCGGGCGTGCCGGGTGACTTCACCTACACGGGCTACACCCCCACCGCGTTGCTGAGTGGCGGCGAAACGCTATTTGGTCTGAAAGTTATTCCGACACCTGGCCACACCTACGGAAGCTTGAGTTTCCTTGAGATGAAAACAAGATCCCTTTTCAGCGGGGATACTACGATATCTTACTCGAGTGACGATGTGGCACCAGAGGACATGACCTTCGAGCTTGAATACCAGACATTGCTGGCCACCGATAAAGTCAGTTTGGGGATGCAATTGGACTCTCTCAACTCGCTTCTTGATCTGGTCAATGGCGGTCAGGTCAAGTCGATTCATCCCGGCCACAACAGAAGCTACCACGGCAAGGATGTTCCGGTTTACCTCCAGAAGTCGATAGATGTGGTGACGGCGGCGCTAGCGAACAACTAAGTTTGGTTTTCCCGCCTGAGTCGCCTGTGCTCGAGCATGATGCATCTATCCATGACGACCTCGAGCCCGGCCTTCTCGGCCATCTCAGCCGCCGCCTCATTGATTATGCCCAGCTGCATCCAGACACCCCTGAGCTTACCATGTTTTTTCTTAAGTTCAATCGCTTGGGCCACTATCGGAGGGATATCCTGGGAGGGCCTGAAGATATCGACCAGCTCAATCTCCCTCTGAAGCTCCTCAGGGATGTCCAGCAGGCTCCGGTAGCTCCTCTCTCCCAGGATCTCCTCGGCCGATGGGTTAACCGGAACAATGCGGTAGCCGTGGCCCTTCAGGTAGGCCCCAACCTTGTGGCCATACTTTGAAGGATCCTTTGACATCCCCACCACCGCCACGGTCTTAACATTTAAAAGGGACTTCAGCCTCTCGTCGTCTGGCATCGAGCCCGCCTGCCTCAAACTCAGCCGTACATTTTCTCGGGTTCGGTGGCGGTGGTCTTCTCGTAGTTCTCCGCGATTTCCTTAAGCTTCTCCCTGATTTCATTGGCGCCGGCAATCAATTCCGAGGTATCAATTTTAAGCCCGTGGGATCTGTTCAGCGCCTCGATCAGCACCGCGGCCCCCTCCGGATCAGGGATGGTGGCCATCGCTGGAGTCAGGATGGCCGTGCCCTCTATTTTTCTCGTCAGGCATTCGCTGAGGATGGCGCCGGCAATCCCATAGATGACGCCCTTGCGGAGCATGTTGATCCCGCGGTCCTTAAAGTGATCGCATTTGCCCAGCTCGGTAACGCAGAAGGGCCGACGATCGGTGGGCAATCCCGGGACTGGTATTCCCTCTAGGACCAAGATTTCCTTGGTGCCCTGCTTTTCGGCCCAGTCAAGCAGTGCCGAGGATATCGAGTAGAGCCCCTCCTCCCTCAGCGGAATCTCGCAGATGACCACGCAGAGGTTATCTTTTTTGCTCGCATGAATCCGAAACGGGTGCCTCAGCTTTTCCTCGACAAATATCGCCACCGGGGGCAGATACTTGGATTTAACATAGGCCACCTCTTCCATCTTCAGCTGGTTTATTATCTGATCCACGGCAATCGAGCCCACCAGCCCGGCCCCAATGAATCCGGAGATGATCAGGGGGTTTTTCAGCCCCAGATCCTTAACCTCTACTATCTCAACCTCGGGTGCATTCAATTCCTTCGCCATGATCTCAGATTAATCTCCACATTCACTATTAAATGTCCTCCGCCACAAACTCGTGGAGCCTGCGGATCGCCTTCAGCTTTTCGTCCCGCCCCAGCTTGGCCCCTTCAATAGCTGCCTCGAGGATTTCGGTCGTCTTCCGATAGGTTTCCCTGTCGACTGGATAGGGAACCCCATCCTTGCCACCATGGGCAAAGGAATATCTGATCGGGTCTCGCCAGGACGGAGGCTTGCCGTAGATCAAGGCCGAGACAAGGGCCAGCGCCCTGACGGCTCTGGGCCCGATTCCGGAAATGGCTATCAGTTCCTCGTAGCTCTCCGGCTGAATTTCATAAGCCCGCTGCAGGGCGACGATGGTCTGCTTCGGCAGCGCAGTTATCGTGTGCTCGCGCGGCATAATGAGCTTCCTGACTCGCGGCTCTCCAAAATATTCGTCAAGAGAGCGCTGCCCAACCCCCCTCACCTCGGAGATGATTTTTTTCGGACCATCGCGGACCAGATCCACGCTGGCCTTCCTCACCTCTTCACTCTCCTTGGCGGTCATGTCCAGAGCTATTTCCTCGGCACGCTCACCGATTATGCCGGAATGCGGTTCCTCGACAAAACTGTGCACCCCTTCCGAGAGCCAGTGATATCGCCGCGCGAGACTTTCGTTCATGCCCTGCTGAACCACGGCCCAGTTTCCATCTTCATCAACCAGGAAAGCGTGGTGATAGAGCTGATAACCGTCCTGCACACAGGCGTTGTCCACCTTTGCGGCCATCCTGCTGACATATTTCAGTTTCTCGGTCTTTGCGGTCGTGAAGGAGAAAACATCGGCCAATCTCTGAATCTCCTGGGGCACTGATTTTGACACCTTTCCCTTGCCGCCGCAGACGGCCAGCCCCAGCTCCTCCGGCCTAAGTGCCTCCTTCAGGGCGCCCGTGAGCGTTGTGGTCAGACCTGAGGAGTGAAAATCAAAACCGACCGCACAGCCGAGGGACTGGAAGAAGAACGGGTCGGCCATCCTGCGCAAGAACTCCGCGGTTCCGCATTCCATCACGATGGCTTCGGTAATGCTCCTGGATAGTCTCACCATCCTCTGGAACAGCCAAGGGGGACAGGTCCCGTAGTGAAGCGGGAGTTCCGCAGTTCCGGTTCGTTTCATTTCAGCACCTTTTAACCCGGGCAACACGACCCATCATTTATGATCTACTTCAAATTGTCTTTTTATTCTTGGGGGGTTGCAGTTAACCCGAGCGTAACCTAGCTACAACTAGGAGGGCACCAAAAAAGACAAAATGCAGTTATCGGAAAGGACGAACATAGTCACTTTACCAAATGATATCCCGCCGCCTTTTCTCTGGCAACGCGCTTAGCAAAGCCTTTCGCGACGAGTTCCATCAGCGCATTATTCACCATGCCCTTGGGCAGATGTGCGGTGCGCATTACATCGTCTGCAGTCTTAAGCACTCCTGGGCTTGTCGCGCCTAGCTTCTTCAGCGCATCGTATACTTTCTGAGCGTTGGGCGTCAATTCAGCCATAGAATCACCCCGATTTCTGCTATTTTTTCACCGATTACCTTAAAAATGCTTACTATTGCGAGCCCAGCTGCCAGATAAGGTGAAAATAATCCCCATTCAGTTGATTTTCTTTACCTTCAGGGCCATATCAACCGCATGAGATCGCATCGTCATGTAGCTGGTCGAGATCGTTTCTACACCGGTCGCCGCATATTCGGCAATGTTTGCGGGCGTTATCCCTCCGGAGGCTTCCAAGGAGACCCTCTTTCTCAGTCCTTCCTTTTCCAGCAACTTTATAGCGGTCAGGATCTGCTTCGGGGTCATGTTGTCCAGCATCACAATGTCGGCTCCGGCCCGGGCTGCTTCCAAAACTTCCTCAGGAGTGGTGGCCTCAACCTCTATTTTTCCAAAATCCCCCCGATCTTTGAACTTCCTCACCGCAGCCGTGATTGAGCCCACCAGCCTCAGATGATTATCCTTGATTAGAACTTGTTCGCTCAGGTCAAAACGGTGGGGCGATCCTCCAGCGATCTTCACCGCTCGTTTATCGAAGTACTTGAGCAGCGGGGCTGTTTTTCTCGTTGCCGCTACTACTACCTTTGGATTTTCCTTTCTCGCCAGTCTGATCAGCTCACGCGTTGCCGTGGCGATTCCGCTCATCCTCATCATCAGGTTCAGCGCCACTCTCTCAGCAGCCAGTATTTTTCTTGCCGGACCTTCCAGCTCCATGATTACCTCGCCAGGGCGGATGTTGTCGCCATCTCGACGCAGAAGTTTCACCCTGACGCCAGCTTCCCTGAATACCATTGCTGCTTCCTTAGCCCCCGCCAGCACTCCCGTCTGTTTCGAGATAACCTCTGCCCTCGCTCGAAGCCTGGGACCAATCAGCGTGTTTGAGGTCACGTCGCCCTTTCCCAGGTCCTCGGCAAGCATCTCCCGGATTTTCTTCCTCAGATAGGCTTCAGTCACTGGTGGCCCTCCCTGACAACTCTAACATTCTCTCGGTTGCCCGACGAGCCATTGCGGCGATGTCCGGTGGCACAGTCACGATGTGCTTCATGTCATGCAGCGACTCGTAAAGCTTTTGCAGGCTGTGTTTCTTCATCTGCTGGCAGACGGCCGTTTCCAGAGCCGGTATGAACTCCTTTTCCGGGAACTCCCTCCTGAGACGCTCCACCATGCCTATCTCGGTGGCGATGATGAACCTTTTTGCCGGAGATGCCCTGGCCCTGATCAGCATCTGGCTGGTGCTACAAATGTGGCTGGCCAGCTTCTGCACCTCGGGATCACATTCCGGATGGACCAGCACCTCGGCGTCAGGGAATTCCTCCTTCCTGAGCAGGATATCGGCGGGCGTGAACATCCTGTGAACATAGCAGTAACCGAAATCGGGCAGGGGGATGATTTTCTTGTCAGTTCTCTGCTGGACATACCAGGCCAAATTTTTGTCGGGTCCAAAAATTATTTCCTCTTCATCAAGGGCGTTGACTATCTGGGCCGCGTTGGCTGAGGTACAGACGACATCGGCCTCGGCGCGCGTTTCGGCGAGGGTGTTGATGTAAAGAACTACCGCCGCTCCGGGATGTTTCAGCTTGGCCGCTCGAACCAGCTCAGGAGGCAGCTGGGCAGCCATCGGGCACCGGGCCTCTGGATCCGGTATCAGGACTGTTTTATCAGGATTCAACATCGCGGCAGTCTGAGCCATGAAATCGACCCCGGCGAAGACCACCACCTTGCCCTTTACCTTGGTGGAATACCTTGCTAGATCGAGTGAATCCCCAATGTAGTCCGCGAGGAGCTGTATCTCCTCCAGCTGGTAGTTATGAGCTAGGATGATGGCCTCACGTTCGGCCTTTAGCTTCAAAATTTCTTCCCGAAGCCGCTCCAATTGCATCCAACCACAACCAAAACAGCAATTTCCCAAATATTAACTATGTGCCAACCTGGAGGGTCTCGCTCAGATTTTTCAACATCCGCGCCGCAGAAAGCGCTGCCAGATAACTGGTCCGCGGTGCCTGCGGAAAGGGCACATTTAGCGATCTGGACAGGATCTCGCCTGACTCACCGCGTATCCTAATTTCATGGATATTTCTCTTGATTCTCGGATCAGCCACGATCGTCACCACCGTCCCGTCGAAACCGATCCCAGCTAGGCTTAAAGCGGCGGCAACATTCACGCTGGCCGGGAAGAGCTTCACAGCCTCACGCGCCGTTCCTCTGAAGATTGCCTTCGGAGACTTGAGTCCGGTTAATCTTATTTTCTTTCCTTTCAGGTATTCATTGTCCTTAAAGGCAGAGGGCGGTTTCCTGGTAATCAGCTCGGCTTCCTTAATTTTCCTTAGTGCCAAGGATTTAACCCCGTCGATCCCAACCACAGCACCTGAGGGGATGTAAATTCTCCTTCCCCGTTTTTGGGCTTCTGCCCGTAAGCGGTTGAGAAGTTCATCATCGGAAAGAGCACCCACGCTAAGAATGACGAGATCTTTCCCGGATCTGAGGATGCCCAAGGAATATTGCCTCACGGCCTCCTGAGAAGCAGCCTCGACGACTATATTGGCGTTCCTATTTTCATAAACTTCATCGGCCCTGCGCAGTATGCGAGGCTTCTTTTTTAATCCGGCAACCAGCCTTCGGCAGCATTCCTGCCTGAGATCATAGACCCAGCTCAGCTCCGCCTCGCCCGCTTCACCGGAATCAATCATTCGCGCCAAAGCCGTGCCGATCGCACCGCAGCCTATCAGACCGACTTTCATTTTATCCCTTAACTGTTGGATTTACTCAGTTAGCTTTTACGTGGAACGAATCCCATTCAGTTTAGTCTATGTTCTTAAAAACAATATCCAGAACTTTCCTGTATTTGACAGCGTAATTAAAAAAGCCAAAAGCAAGCAGGATATACCCCAGATCCCAGAGAACGTCGATAATGTGGCCGGTAAAATAGGAACTTAAAAAATAGGTGTAAAGAACGTCGGCAGCCGTTATTAAAGCCAGAGCGGCCAGAATCGCCACCCATAACCTAAATAGCTCTTTACTCGGGATGTGGACCATCGTGACAATAACGGTAATCAGCAAGCCGGCGTCACCGATAATGTAGCCGGCCGTAGTGACTTTTTCAGGCAGGGATAGGTCGGTAGACGTGAGAGCTGGGGTCGAAAGGTAAACACAGATGACCAGGAGCAGCGCCGAAAGGACTGCAGAAGATATCATTCTTCTGCTGTTTACTTTCATTTTAGTCGAGTTCCAAACGAGGGAAATTCCAATTATCAGCAAGGGGTAGCCGGCGAGCCAGAAGATGTCAGCAGCGCTGGTCACAGGCGCCTCGACGCCCAGAAAGATTTCATAAAAACCCCAGGTGAACTCTCCGAGAAACCAG
>JACIWF010000058.1 GCA_014361095.1 Hadesarchaea archaeon
CCAATTCTGGACCTCAGCGGCCAGTTCACCGAACGGCTGTGCGACCATTTGGGGGCCAAGACAATCTGGCAACTGAATGTTCTTCCCAGCTGCAGGGCGATGCTCGCGGCGATCGACCTCTACTGGGAGCTGGCCACGGACCTGGGCAGCTATCTGGCCCGCCACCAGAACAACGGCGTTGAATTTGAAACTTTGTTGGATGAAATTAAGAGGTTGAAACTGGATAGCTTCAGAACCAAAACATCACAGGTGTCTAAAGGTCAACTGCGTCAATCAGGCCCTGTAAGGTTAAATCTTGCTTACATCGGGTTGGATATCACTGCAGTTATGCGTGAATATCTAGAACAACACATTGTTCAACCAGAAGTGGTGAAGAAACTCTACGAAAAATCACTGCTGCTGATAGCCTGCCTTGAGGATTGACCCCTTTCCAAATACCTGCTTTTCCCTATCGAAAACCTGAAGGACTCGCCTAGATCCTCAGACAAGCTGAGGCGGTGGACATACTCGCCGTGATATCAAAACATGGCACAAGAAACCGGCCCAATCCGGCTGCAAAAGGTGCCTGCCTCTGAACCTATCTTAATGTTGCAGAAAATCGGCGCATCCAAATTGGTTTTATATAAAAAAATAGAATGAATATACGAAGATTTGGAGAATCGATAAAATGGATTTGAAAACTCTTTACAAGGTTAGCTACGGCCTGTATGTGGTAAGTTCCAAGTATGGAGATAAACTGAACGGACAGATTGCCAACACTGTTTTTCAGACCACCTCCGATCCTCCGACGATATCCGTCTGCTTGAACAAGAAAAACCTGACCCACGAGATCATCCAAAAAAGTAAGGTCTTCTCCGTTTCCATCCTGGCGAAAGACACCCCCCTAAAGTTCATAGGCGACTTCGGCTTCAAGACGGGGAGAGAAACGGACAAGTTCAAGGAAGTAAAGTACAAAACTGGCGTCACCGGTGTACCCGTCGTCTTAGAAAACGCCGTGGGTTATCTTGAGGCAGAGGTCATCAACAGCTTGGATGTGGGCACCCACACCATTTTCATCGGAAAGGTGGTGGAAGCCCAGACGATCAGCGATGCCGAACCGATGACCTACGCCTACTACCATGAGATAAAACGGGGGACCTCTCCGCCAACGGCACCGACCTACATAAAGGAGGAAAAGCCCGCTAAACCAACACTCCCAAAATACCGCTGCACCGTGTGCGGTTACATTTACGACCCTGAAAAGGGCGATCCCGACTCAGGCATTAAACCCGGAACCCCATTTGAGGAGCTGCCTGAAAATTGGGTCTGCCCTATCTGCGGGGCCGACAAATCTGCCTTTGAAAGGATATAGATCTCCAGCGGTTGAACCGGAGCAGCTAGTGCCTGCTTGAAGACCATCACATGAAGGCCTTTGCATCCTCTTCTTCCCTTGAGTTCATTTTTTCAAATTTCATCAATGCCTCCTCCATGCTGAGCCCATGTGAGGAGAACTGCGAGCGCTTCTGTTTGACCCTGACAAAGATGGGGCAGTTCACTGCCTCGCCAACTATCAGCGCCTCGCCAACCGGCAACGTGGAAATCATCTCGGCAACTTCCTTGGTTATGGCCTCCGATGACTGCTTGATGTGTTCCAAGTCATAGGGGTTGGTTATGCGCAGTATCACGTTGGTGCCGGCCTGCGAAAGCACCGTTGTCGACAGCCTGACCGGGCGCTGGGAGATGAGCATGAGCGAGGCGTAGAACTTGCGCCCTTCCCGGGCAATCATCTCGAGCGCCGACCTTGAGATTGCCGCTTCCTTCGACTCCCCGGATGGGCAGAACTGCTGTGCCTCTTCCAAACAGAGCACAAATGGAGGCACCTGGTTCCGCTTCCTTGCCTGAAACAATCTCCGGGCGGCGTGGGCCACGATCATCTGCTTCCGGCGTAGGCTGGTTATCCCGCTCAAATCCAACACCAGCGCCCTTCCTGGCAACACCGCATGTTCCCAGTTGGGGTTGTCAGCATGATCAAATATTCCGAGAAATTGCAGGTCGTTGAGCCACCCGATCAAAGCCTGTTGAAGCTGCTTATTCAGTCCTTCCTCAACTTCAACTTTCGAAATAACGTCCTCCAAACCAAATGGGCCCTTCCCGCTTCTCATCTCCGAACGCAGTTCCTCAAGCACCTTCTGAAGTTCTCGCAGCTGGACTCCCGAGATGTCGGGCAGGAACTCCTTGAACTGGTAAGCGCTCAGGTTCGGCACACCGATGCGAATATCATCTCCATTCACCACAACCACTTTATCAGAATAGGTGGTTTGGTTCGCCAGCCCGCCATATTCTCCATGGACATCGACAATTATCACGGCGGGGCGACCCTGCTCTGCTGAACGAGCCAGCAATTCTTCCACGACCACGGTGGCAAAGTTGCTCTTACCAGAACCGGACATGGCGAGTACTGCCACGTGTTTTCGCAGCAGCTTGGTGAGGTCAAGTCTCACCATCAAATCATGGTGCCGAAGTCTGCCGATCTCGACCCCGCCGTTCAACCTCAATCCCAGAAACTGCGCCAGTTTCTCATTTTCCACCGTCAAAACCCGTTGGCCCGGAGATGGTGGGAAGGTACATCTCTCCAAAACCTGTTCTTTAACAACTCCCAGCACCTGAGCCCTCGCCACCAGATATTCCCAGCGATCGGCAGGGAATATCGAGGTCAGCGGCTTGCCCCTCCTCTCATACTCCCTGACGGATTCCGCCCGCATAAAGTACCGGTTGGTCTTGACAAGGTTAATCACAAATGCCATCACCAAGCCCTCCTCGGTTTCAACCTTGACAAACTGTCCCTGGCGGACAGGGATACCGGACCCATCACAGGTGACGACAAAACTGAAGCTGCCCGGAGAAGGGGAATCTTCATCCACTATTACCGTTCCAATTTCCAACCCCAACACCTCAAAAGGGCCTTCTCTCACGCCTTAAATCAGGGAAAAGGGCTGGCTCTAAACGGGCAGAAATGCTGTCCCTCACCAAACTAAGATCTTCCTCCGCCAACCTAGCACAGGCATCGGCTTCTACAATAACTGAAGGCAGCCCAAATCCCTCATGATGGGACGACAAAGCATAGATCAGCGAGGCGACCCGATCGGCAGTTTCCGCAACATTTTCCGCACCACTCAAAAACTCCGCCCGAAGCGGCCTGTCGAAAGGAACTGTCCTAATGTAAAAACCATAGATTCTCGCACCCCAACCTCCTAAGTCGCTAAGTACATAGTTCGTTGATTTTTCCGCATAGGTGAAGGCCGAAGTGCGTTCGCCGACTCCAAGTACATGATTCAAAAGAGCCGTGTCCCTTGTTTTATCCAAGATCAACAGATCTTCTTTTCCCAAGTTAAACTTGCCAAAAAAATCCTTCTTCAGTATTTCGACAAATCGGGCACCGCGGCTGTCCTTAACGGCTCCGGCAAGGAGAATGCCGCCTTCCGCACAGTTCTGATAAAGTCCTATGTACGCCCGGATCAAATTTCGGTAACACTCCAGCAAAAGCGAGCTTCTCGGAAAACGCTCAACATACTGAGGAACGATCGAGCCGTCGAGCAGTATTGCCTCGACGCCACCTCTCTCAGCAACTTGTGCGGCAATCTCGACCTCAGCCAGCTGGCGTTCCATCCCTGCCAGTACCTGAAATTCCCAGAAATCAAGCGGCTCGGCAACGTCTATCAGCTTCGGTGGCGGCATCTCGCTCGGCAAATACTCGGCCCCGCATAAAACGGCCCGGCGATAGTGAAATATCGCCGCCAATGCCCTAACCAAAATGAGATCAAACCCATGCAACTGTTGATCAAGCAAGCCGCCATCAACGCCGCAAACTCTGACATCAAAAAGGGGATCCATCTCCACTTCCTTAATAATGGCTTTTTCAGCAATCCCATTCATCGCATTCAAGCCAATCTCCCTTAATCTGGCCAGTGCCTCGCTAACCCTTTTCCTCCTCGCCTCTTGGTCCATTATGCGCTCGATCATCTTTTTCAGGGCCAACTCAAGCGTTAAACTGTCGACAAAAACCCCTCCCGACTTTTCGAATGAAACCATAATACTCCTCCAAAGCGCCACCTGAATGCTGCCTTTTGAATCAACAGGACATCAACCGAGGTTTTTAAAGCAGATTTTGAGGACGGGTCGCCGAAAGTAATCTCTTAAAAACGGATCCTAAGCTTCGGTCGTTACCACGCGGCCGAGTGCTACTTTAGTTCATAAGGGTTGAACTCCGATGGTGGCATGTACAATATTTCAGCAAGTCCAGAACGAAGTAGCTCTACGTTGAGGTTTACCCAGATGTCGCCATCCTTTATATAAACCAGTGCCAGCACGCGTCCGTAGCGATCCCTCGGCTCTAAATCATCAACATTAAGTCCGATTTCGGATCCCGGGGGACAAAGTTTATCAACAAATTCCTTGGCTTTCTCGGCCAGCTCCCTTTCAACTGGATCAATCGAACGCAACTCCGGTGCATCAACACCCACCAGCCTCACCTTCTCTCCACCTTCTATCTCTATTGTATCTCCATCGATCACTCGGGAGACCACCGCGACTCGCTCGATAACCGGTTGTCCTTGAAAATCTTGACTGTGGCTAAAGTTCTGGCCAATGAAAATTTCGGTCGCAAGTAAGAACAAAGAAATTATTAAAATCAAGATCCACCTTTTCAGCGCTCTCCCTTAGGTTCTTTAGCGGGAACCCATAAAAAGGGGAGAAATTTCACTTCAGCTTGCTCCGGGCGACTTCCTCAACTGCCCTGATAACCTCTCGAAGGGGAACTCCAGTGCGCTCAGCGATGGTCTTAGCATCCTCGTACTCTGCCCTCAAGTCGATGAGTTTGCTGCCTTCCCGCGAGACCTTTACCCGCGGCCTGAATTTTAAACCAGCGAGCTTGAAATCGATTTTTACTATCTCCCGCTCCAGAGTTAACCGATGAACAGAGGGCATCAAGCGGACACCCAGTGTACCCGTCTCCCGCATCAGAACCCGGCTCAATCGCTCCGAGTCCTTGGGTCTCGTCAGCACTCTCAGCAAAAATCCAGGCCTACTTTTCTTCATGATAATCGGGACGGCGCTGGCATCTAAGGCGCCTTCATCCAGCAACTTTTCAATGGTGTGTCCTATGATCTCTCCCGAGATATTATCCACGTTGGTTTCGAGCAGGGCTATTTCCTGGGCTTCGGGAGTTTCCAACGATTCCCCAACGCACACCCGGGTGAAGTTTGGTGAGGGGAAATCTTTCTTGCCAGCACCGTAACCGACTGAGATGACACGCATGGGTGGGAAAATATTCACATAACGATTGGCCAAGGTGGTGACCAGAGCGGCACCGGTCGGAGTCGTCAGCTCATTACTGGTATCGATGCCCACGATCGGTTTTCCCTTGAGGATTTCTAGAACCGCGGGCGGCGGGATGGGTAAACTGCCGTGGGTGAACTTAGTGGTCCCCTTACCAACCGCGATTTCACTCGAGATGATTTCTCCATCAAACAAACCAAGATCGTCAGCTGCTGTGCACGCCCCGACGATATCAGCGACGGCATCGGCGGCGCCAACCTCGTGAAGGTGGAGCTCATCCAACGGCCTGCCGTGAACCCTTGACTCCGCTTCGGCAAGTGTCCTCAGCGCTGCGAAGACCTTATCGCGGACTCTTTCCGGCAAAGTGATCTCCTTCAGCCTGCTCACGATTTCCTGATAACTTCTGCCACCCTGATCCTCCGTATCAACCTCCACGCGCGTAGCCCTGATACCATTGACCTCCGTGCGCTTGATCCTTACCTTGACCGGACTGATGCAGCTCCCTGCAGAGACCATGGCCCGCTTCACTCTCTCGACTGAGGCTCCGGCATCAACGAGGGCGGCCGTGAGCATGTCGCCTGAGACGCCTGCAATGCTGCAATCTATGAAGGCCAGCCTCATTGTCACCTCTCGAAAATATGTGCTCGATAATATTAGAAGCTGCGGATTTGTTATAAATATAACAAAAGCTTTATATAGGGGGTCATTTGTTATAAATATAACAAGTGAGCAACATGAGAAAAATTTTGCTCGTGTGGGACGTCAAGTCGCGGGGCTCACCGGCCACCCTTTTCTACCGGGCGCTCTGCGGCTACGACTACGAGACCAAATCCGGTCGCAATCACTCGCCGGGCATCTTGGACGAGATCCCCGAAGATGTCTGGGAATTCATCAACCGAAGCACCCTATTGATCGAGGAAGAGTACGCCAAGATGGTCGAGCGCATCTTTAAGGAATTCGCCGAACATTTGGTTTGGTATAAATTTGTGGTGGAGGAGGGATGAGATTATGGCTGAAAATGAGCTGAAACTGGTAGTGGCGGAGAACCGATACCAGAACTACGTCAATCGCGGCTTTGCCCTGATCGACGAGGGCATCATGAAAAAAATCGGCCTCAAACAGGGCGACTACATCGAGATCACCGGAACCCGATCAACTGGAGCCATCGCGATCAAGGGGGCTCCCGAGGACAGAGGTCTGGAGATAATCAGGATCGACGGCATGATCAGACACAACGCCGGCACATCAATAGGGGAGAAAGTGACCGTTCGCAAGGCATCGATAAAAGAGGCCAAATCAGTGTCGGTGGCTCCCACAGAACCTAACGTCAGGTTCATGGGTCCTGGTGAGGTAATCAAGCGCAACCTGATCGGCAGGCCGGTGGCAAAAGGCGACCTAATCGCTCCAACCCCGCCGGAAACCGAGGTAATGGATGACTTCTTCGGAAGCATCTTCGGCAGCATGGCCCTGCCCTTTGGTCTCGGTGAAGTAAAGTTCGTCGTCACCCGCACCAACCCCTCTGGAATTGTCCTCGTCACCGATATGACCAACGTGGAAGTGCTCCCAGAGGCCGTAGAGCTGAAGGAACTCAAGGTACCACCCGTCACCTATGAGGACATCGGGGGGCTGAAGTTAGAACTTGAACGGGTGCGGGAGATGATAGAGCTCCCCCTGAAACATCCTGAGCTCTTCGACCGACTGGGGATAGACCCACCGAAGGGCGTGCTGCTTCACGGACCTCCTGGCACCGGTAAGACGCTGATCGCGAAAGCCGTTGCCAACGAGTCCGGAGCCAACTTCATCTCCATCAACGGCCCGGAAATTATGTGCGTCGCTGGAAACACTCAAATGGTAATTGACGGCCAAGTGAAAACCGCAGAGCAGATCTTTTCTTCATATCGTATTTCAATGATAGGTAAAGGATCAAATCACATCTCGTTTAAGGCTACGGGAAAGGTAATGGGAGTTACCAACCCGTCCTTCACTGCGCAGAAAACCCCGCTAATAGAGGTGACTCAAGTAAATGTGCCCAACTACTATAAAATTGAATTTGGCACGGCTAATTATGAGGTTTCTTCCAATCATCCAATCCTAGTGCTGACGGAATCCGGCCTTTCCTGGAAAACTCCGCCAATGTTGAAGCCTGGAGACTATCCTGTGGGGGCAGTCATTAGAGAACTCCGAGCACCAGAGATAGGATTCTATTCCAGATCGAGCAACATCAAGATTC